>PLES01000024.1 GCA_003137075.1 Solirubrobacterales bacterium | reverse complement strand
CGCGGCCTTCAGGGCCTCGGCGGCGCGCTGGTCTCACCAGCGGCGCTCTCAATCATCATGACCACGTTCGAGGACACCGGCGAGCGTACCCGCGCCCTCGGTATCTGGAGCGCGATCGCCGCAGGCGGCGCCGCTTTCGGTCTGCTGCTCGGTGGCGTGCTGACCGACCTCGTCTCATGGCGCTGGTGCTTCTTCGTGAACGTGCCCGTCGGCATCGGTGCCGTTCTGTGGGCACTGCGGGCGGTACCCGAGTCACGCGCCGAACTGGGCCACCGCCGCTTCGACGCGGTCGGCGCGTTCACGGTGACAGGCGGCCTCCTGGCGGTCGTCTTCGGCATCGTCAAGGCGGAAGCGTGGGGCTGGGGTTCGGGCAAGACGCTCGGCGTGATGGGTGCAGGCTTCGTGCTGCTGGCGCTGTTCGTCTTCTTGGAGTCGCGCAGCACCGCCCCGCTGGTGAAGCTCTCGATCTTCCGGGTCCGCTCGATCTCGACCGCCAACACGGTGATGTTGCTGGTCGCATCGGCGCTCTTCGGGTTCTTCTTCTTCGCGTCGCTGTACGTGCAGGACATCCTCCACTACAGCCCGCTGAAGGCCGGCTTCGCGTTCCTTCCGGCATCGCTCGGGATCATGATCGGTGCCGGCATCGCCCAGACCGTGATCAAGCGCATCGGTGTGCGCAACATGACCGTGATCGGGATCTCGCTGGCAACGGCCGGCATGGTCGTGCTGACTCAGCTTCCGGTCCACGGGCATTACGCGGCGGACCTCCTGACCGGCCTGTTGCCACTGGCAATCGGCATGGGTCTGACGTTCGTGCCGATCACGCTGCTCGCGACTTCCGGGGTCGATGCCGACGACGCCGGGCTGGCGTCCGGGCTGTTCAACAGTGCCCAGCAGATCGGCGGGTCACTTGGCCTCGCGATCCTGTCAACGCTCGCGGCTGATCACACCAAATCGATCATCAGCAGCGCCGGACATCCGCTCGGGATCACAGCGCAGGTTGCGGCACGCCTGGCCGGTTACCACGTCGCCTTCGCCGCAGCGGCGATAGCACTCGGTGCCGGCGCCGTGCTGCTGGTCCTGCTGCTGCGCCCGCGTCACGTCGAGAGTGTCTCGTATGACGCTGCAATCCCGGTAGGGGCATAGCCGGACCCCCTCAGTCAAACCCCACGCCGCAGCGTCCGTCGCGGCGGCGTGGGAGACTGGGTCCCGAGGATGAGGGCAGACGCTCTTCAAAACCGCCAGCGTGTGCTGGAGGCCGCCGACGCAATGTTCCGCGAACACGGCATCGACGTGGGCGTCGGTGAGATAGCCGACGCCGCAGGCGTCGGCCGCGGCACGCTGTTCCGCAACTTCCGCTCCAAGGATCACCTGATCGCGGCGGTGGTCTCCGAGCGCATGCAGGAGGTCGCAGAGTTCGGGCGCGAGCTCCTGCGCACTGAGGATCCCGCCGAGCTCGTCTTCCTTTTCATCACCGACATGGTCTCTCGCCAGCAGGAGAACCGGGCGCTTGTGGAGACGATCTCAGACGAGTTCTTCGCCTACCCGGAGATGACGGCGGCTCACGACGCCCTGCTTGATGTGCTCAACAAGATGCTGGATCGCGGCAAGCAGGCAGGCTCGATCCGCAGCGAGATCACGGACATGGATGTGCTGACGCTGATCAAGGGCGTCTGTATGAACCCGATCACGCTCGACGCCAGGCCGGAAGTGGTACTGCGCCACATCGATCTGATCCTCGCCGCAATCTCGACGCCGGCCTTCTCAAGACCGCTACGCGGTACTCCCGCGACGCTCGAGGATCATCAGATGCCCGCTGCCGCCCGGCGTTCTGCGTCCGCGGACAAGATGCCGGATGCCGCAAAGCGTTCTGTAGCGGTACCGCCGGCCGCGGCGTAACCGAGCCGCAGACCGCCGCGACGGTTACATCTTTTCCGGGTCGAACGCGATCGAGACGCAGCCGTACAGCTGCGACTTGACGTAGAGCGGCACGCTCAGCGTCGTCAGCACGGCGCCGGTGTCGCGGGCGTAGCTCTGGATCAGCACCTGGCGTGAGAGTTTGGGATCCTGGTTCAGGTTGGCGCCGCGTGAGCGCAGTTCACTGCGCGTGTAGGTGCGCTGCTCGAGCCCTTCGATACCGAGCCCCATGCGCGAGGCGCGGGTCAGCGGCGCCGAGTCAAGGAAGAACCGCTTGGTGCGGTTGCCGGCCAGGTCGGCGGCCTCATCGCCGGTGATGTCCTTGGAGACCGGCGAGTTGTGCGCCGGGGCGTAGCAGTTGAGGTCGAACGCGAGCGCAAACGTCAGAGCCGGCTCGGCGACCAGAACCGCGTCCATCTTCTCCATCATCGCGACGTCGACGAGCGCGTCGTAAGCCGTGTGGTACTTGGGCGGCTTGAAACCGGCTGGATCGGCGCGGCTCACATCAAAGAGGCGCTGGAACTTGTGGATCGACGCCGCCGTGTTGGCCTCGCTGTAGTTCAGCGCCAAGACCTGTTCGAGCGACACGAGCCGATCATCGATCGCCCGCTCCATGATCTGCCCGAGGTCGGTCGCGAGGTCCTGCGCGAGCCCACGCAGGCGTGAGAGCGTTCCGCCGGTGTCGTAGCGGGCGAGCACTCCGGAGGCCCGCTCGGTGCCGCTGGCGAGCTCCTGCTGGCGGTCACGCTCGGCCAGCGCCTGCACTTCGATCGTGGCGCTGTCTTCGGTCACCACCCCGACGCTCTCCTCGATCACGCTGACGTCGGCGAGCTGCTCCTGCGCCAACGCGGCGATGTCGGTCATCGAGGCCGTTGACTTGTGCACGAGCTCAGCGATCCGCTCCAGTACCCCACGCCCGACGTCAGCGTCCTCTGAGCCCTTGGCGGACTGCTCGTGAGCCGCATGCGCCGCCTTCTCGATCACGGCCATCTGCGTCTGCGTGCGCTGAACCGTGTCACGGATCTGATTGGTCTGTTGCGCCGTCTCCGTGGCCAGACGACCGACCTCATCGGCGACAACGGCGAAGCCGCGGCCGTGTTCCCCTGCCCTGGCGGCCTCAATCGCCGCGTTCAGCGCCAGCAGTTTGGTCTGCTTGGCGATCGCTTCGATGATTGCCGAGAACGATGCGATGCTGGCGACCTCGTTGGACGCGAGGCTCGTCACAAGTTCATGGACGCGCGTAGTGTCGGTGTTGATCGCGCCGATCGCGTCGATCACACGGCCCAGGACCTCGGTTCCGCGTTCACTCTCGCGGTCCAGTTCGGTCGCCATCTCGGCGGCGTCGGTGGCTGCCTCGGCCGATTGGTGCGTGGCCTCGCGAAGCGTGCCGACACGACTGGTGATCTCCTGCATCTGGCTACGCAGGCCCTGGACCCTGGCACTGATCACGCCTACCGACAGCGAGCTGCGCGCGGCCCCGGCCGAGAACTCCGACGTGACCTGCGCGAGCTGGTCAAGCGTCTTGGCGAAGTCTGCGCTGAGCGCGCCAAGGTCATCGTCGATCCGAGCGAGCGCCGCCAGCCGCCAGATGCCGTGCTCGTCCTGAAGCTCTCCGCCCTCCGCGGGCGCCTGGCCAGGAGCCACTGCGGGCGTCGTACCGCCGGTCAAAGCATCATCCACGTTCGCATCACCACCGAGTGCGGGCGCAGCCACAGCTCACCTTCCCTGAATCGCCTCTCCTACCGGCATCGTCAACGACGCGCCTTCCCTTGAGGCAAAACGTACAGCGTCCGGTGGTCGCCTCCAAGTGCGAAGCGCACCGCAAGCGTCCGAGCGCCGTTCGAAGCGTGGCTGGTACGGCCCGCACGGTCACACGACCGGCGGGCTAACCCAACGGCTACTTACGCAGACCGAGCTCTTTGAGCAACGAGCGGTACCGCTCGAGGTCAGAGCGCTGCAGGTAATTCAGAAAGCGACGACGGCGGCCGACGAGCATCAGCAGGCCACGACGCGAATGGTGATCCTTCTTGTGGGTCCGCAAATGATCGGTCAGCTGATTGATGCGCTCGGTCAGCATCGCGATCTGGACCTCCGGCTTACCGGTGTCCTGGGCGGATTCTCCGAACTTTGTGATGAGTTCGGTCTTCTTCTCTTGTGTAAGACTCATGCGGCCGTTGAGCCTAGCAGCTCACGTGTGCGCTCGACGTCGCGGCCCATCTGCTCGATCAGCGCGTCAATTCCGTCGAAACGCTGCTCGCCCCGCAGCCGCGCGACGAACTCCACGGTCAGCACCTCGCCGTAGAGCTCACCGCGAAAGTTGAGCAGAAAAGCCTCGACCAGCAGGCCCTGTCCGTCGTCGAATGTCGGCCGCACGCCGACGTTCACAGCGGCCGCGTGCTTGCCCACACGGCAGGCGTAGACGCCGTTGCCGGGACAGACCAGCCCGGGGTCGGGCACCAGGTTGGCGGTTGGAAAGCCGAGCTCGCGCCCGCGCCGGTCACCCGAGACGACCTCACCGCGCAAGCGGAACGGCTGGCCGAGCAGATCGGCCGCTTGCTCGACATGACCTTCGCTGATCAGCCGGCGGATGCGGCTCGAGGAAACGATCGCCCCCTCCCCCTCGACCAGCGGCACGACCCGCGCCTGAAAGCGCGGATCCGCGGCCAGCAGCTCGGTGGTACCGCCGGCGCTGTGCCCGAAGCGGAAGTTGGTGCCAACCGACACGTGCGAGGCTCCGAGCCGCTGCACCAGCACGCGATCAATGAACTCCGCCGGCGTCTGTCCCGCGAACTTCTTGTCAAAGGGGACGATCACCAGCTCCTCTACGCCGAGCTCGGCGATCAGCTCCGCCTTCAGTTCAAGGCTGGTCAGCAGCTTCGGTGCCGCCTCAGGCTTCAGCACCGTCATCGGGTGCGGTTCGAAGGTCAGCACGGTGTCGTTGCCCGCGATCACGGCGCGGTGCCCGACGTGTACTCCGTCAAACTCGCCGACGGCGACGTGCCGGGGGCGCGGGGTAACTTCGCTGAGCTGCTTGATCTGCATCGGACTGAAAGGCTAAAGACTCAGCGTTGAAGGCCGCTGATCAGCGGCAGCGCCTGCTCCAGCGGGAGCAGGCGCTCGGGGTCTGCGTCAGCCACGTCAAAGTCGCCGATGCGTGTGCGCCGGAGCGCGGTGCAGTAGGCGTCGCCAAGGTCGGCGATCAGCGACCGCACGTAGGTTCCGGAGGAGCACTCGATCACGAAATCGCGTTCGGGCGCCTGCCGGCGAGTCTCTTCGAAGCGGTAGACGGTGATCTGGCGTTCCGGCATCTCGACGCTGACGCCGGCGCGGGCGAGCTTGTAAGCGCGCTGCCCGTGGATCTTGACCGCCGAGTAGACGGGCGGTCGCTGCCTGACCTCCCCGGTCGGAAGCGGAAGGTCGCCGTCAGGGATACGGCCGGTCTCGGTGATCTCCCCCTCGGGGTCACCGGTCGTCGAGGTCGCGCCGAAGCGCGCGGTGACCTCGTAGCGCTTACGCATCTCCATCACGAAGCGCTGAACTTTGGTGGCGCGACCAACCAGCACAACCAGCAGTCCGGTCGCGAACGGATCGAGCGTGCCCGCGTGGCCGACCTTGACCCCGCGACCGAGCCGGTGGCGCACCTGCGCCACCACGTCATGCGATGTGATCCCCGCCGGCTTGTCGCAGAGCAGCAGCCCGTCAGCGGAGGTCACTGGTTCTGCAGCTGCTGGTCGAGCCGCTCACGCAGAAACGCGATCAGCTCACCCCAGCTGAGGGTGGTGGTGAAGCCGGCGGCGGCCCTGTGGCCGCCGCCACCAAGCTCGCGAGCAATCGCCGACACGTCCACCCGCATATCACTGGCGCGCAGCGATACCTTGCGCACACGGGCGCCGTCATCGGTCTCGGTCGCCTCGCCCGGCGCCGCCAGGCGATCTCGAGCGAGCGCCGCCATGGCGGTACCGCGGACCGCCCGCAGATGGTCGATCACGCCCTCTGAGTAGCTCTCTTCGGCGCCGGCGGCCTCAAAGTCCTCGGCGCTCAGTTGCGAGAGCGTCAGCCGGCCGTCGTCGTAGCGCTCGGTGTGCTCGAGGCCCCGCGCGAGCAGCGCCAGCTTGCCAAAGGGCACGCCCTCGTAGACCTGCTGATAGATCGCGTGCACGTCGATCCCAGCCTCGATCAGCTCGGCGGCCATCTGGTGGGCGCGCGGGCCCGTGTTCTCGTACATGAAGCAGCCGGTGTCGGTGATCAGCCCGACGTAGAGCGCGTCGGCGATCCGGGGGGTCAGCTCGACGTCAAGCTCGCGCAGCAGGTTCCAGATCATTTCGGCGGTGCACGAGGAGCCCGGATCGACGTAGTTCGCGGTTCCGAAGCAGGTGTTGTCGTGGTGATGGTCGATGTTCAGGATCTGACCGAACCCGTCCTTCGGAGCGAGCGCTTCGGCCGCCGGGTTGCGCGTGATGTTGCCGCAGTCCAGGAAGACGATCGTGCGCTCGTCAAGGTCGGCCGGCGCCTGCGTGATCAGGCCGTCAAGTTCAAGGAAGCGGTACTCGTACGGCAACGGCAGGTCATCGCTTGAGATGAACATCAGGCTGTCCTTGCCCAGCAAGGTGAGCAGCGCCTGCATCGCCACGAGCGAACCGAGCGCATCGCCGTCGGGACGCTCATGGGTCACGACGATCACCTTGTCGGCGCCGCGAAGATCAGCGAGCACCGCTTCGCGACCGGCGAGCATCCCAGTCGGTTCGCTACTGGTCGGCATCGGTCTCCCGGTTGATCAGCTCGGAGATCCGCATGCCGGTATCAACCGACTCGTCGTAGATGAAGCTCAGGGCCGGCGTGTGCTTCAGACGCAGCGTGCTCGCCACCCGCGCCTGCAGGAACCCGTGAGCAGACTGCAGGCCTTCAAGGCTCGCGCTGCGTGCGTCCTCGTCACCGAGCACGCTCACGTACACGCGGGAATGCCGTAGGTCAGGGCTGGTCTTGACGCCGGTGACGGTCACAAATCCCACTCGCGGGTCCTGAAGCTCCTTGGAGATCGCATCACTGAGTACGACGCGCATCGCCTCATCAACGCGCCGCATCCTCGCTCCAGCCATCCTATCTTCTGCTCTCCAGCCGCGACGCGCTAGCGCTACGCGAGTTCGCGCTTGACCTGGCGCGTGGCGTAGGCCTCCATGACGTCGCCATCCTTGACGTCCATGTAGTCCTTGAGCACGATGCCGCACTCATAACCGGTAGCGACCTCGCGCGCATCCTCGTTGAAGCGGCGCAGCGACTCGATCACGCCGTCATAGACGACGGTTCCGTCGCGTACCAGGCGCACCTTGTCACCGCGGGTCAGCTTGCCCTCGGTCACGTACGAGCCGGCGATTGTGCCGACCTTCGACGCGCGGAAGATCTGGCGGACCTCGGCGCTGCCGACGGCCTCCTCGACCTCTTCCGGAGTGAGCATGCCCTGCATCGCCGAGCGCAGCTCTTCGATCGCACGGTAGATCACCGAGTAGTGGCGAATCTCGACGCCCTCGCGTTCGGCCAGGTCGCGGGCCTGTTTCGAGGCGCGGACATTGAAGCCGATGATCGACGCCTTGGACGCCAGCGCCAGGTTGACGTCGCTCTCGGAGATGCCGCCAACCTGGGCATGCACCACCTGGACCTTGACCTCGTTGGTCGACAGCCGTGTGAGCGCGTGCACCAGCGCCTCCTGCGACCCCTGGACGTCGGCCTTGATGATCATCGTCAGCGACTTGGCGCCGCCTTCCGGGCCCATCGTTTCGAAGATGTTCTCGAGCTTGGCGGCCTGCTGGCGCGCGAGCTTGGTGTCGCGGAACTTGCCCTGGCGGAACAGTGCGATCTCGCGCGCCTTGCGCTCGTCGCCCAGCACCATCAGCTCGTCGCCCGCCGCCGGAACATCGGACAGGCCCTGGATCTCGACCGGGATCGACGGGCCGGCCGCGTGGATCGCGTGACCGCGCTCGTCGAGCATCGCGCGCA
>PLES01000032.1 GCA_003137075.1 Solirubrobacterales bacterium | reverse complement strand
TACACCTACGACGTCTTCGACGAGCTAAAGACGTATCAGAACGGTGCCGGCAACACCGTTAGCTACGGCTACAACGACGACGGTCAGGTCTCCGGCATCACGTACCCACTCGACGGCGCCTCGTGGGCCGACGGCGACGACACCGTCACCTACGGCTACGACAACGCCGNNACACCTTTCAACGGGTCCGAGATCGATATCAACAACACCGCCGATGGGCTCCCGTATTCGGAGACGTTCGGGGAGAGCGGCGACACGGTCTCCACCAGCTACGACAACACCGACAACCCGTCACAGATCACGCTCACAAGCGGCAGCACGACACTGCAGCAGTTCAGCTACAGCGACGAACCGTCAGGGTCAGTCGCGGCGGAGACCGATACGCCAGCGTCTTCCGAAGCGCCAGCTGACTACGCCTATGACGCACAAGACCGGGTAACACTCATGACACCAGGAAGCGGCAGCAACCTGGATTACGGGTATGACCCTTCGGGCAACGCCACAACCCTGCCGACCGGCGCCACCGGCAACTACAACGACGCGTCCGAGCTCACGTCCTCCAGCCAAAGCGGAACGACCACCAGCTACGCCTACAACGCAGACGGCGAGCGCACCCAAGAAACAGCCGGAGGGACGACCACCACGACCGCGAGCTACAACGGCGCGCAGGAACTCGCAAGCTACGACGACACAACCGCCGACATGAGCTCTGCAACCTACGATGCCGACGGGCTACGCCAATCTGCCTTCATCGCCGGCAGCAGCGAGACCTTCACCTGGGACGTGAGTGGCACGCTTCCGCGCCTGCTCATGGACTCAACAAACGCGTATGTCTACGGCCCTGGAGACACGCCGATCAAAGAGATCAACCTCTCCGCCGGAACCGTCCACTATCTGGTGAGCGACCAACTCGGCTCCGTACGCGGGATCGTCGACTCAACCGGAGACCTCGACGCCAGCACCAGCTACGACGCCTGGGGCAACCCGGAAACCACGGGCGGGCTCAGCAGCTACACCCCATTCGGCTACGCCGGTGGCTACACCGATCCGACAGGCTTGAGCTACCTGATCAACCGATACTACGATCCAGCCACCGGGCAATTCCTATCGGTCGATCCGCAGGTTGCGCAGACAGACCTACCATACGCGTACACCGTAGACGATCCTGTCAACAGCACAGATCCGAGCGGGCTATGCCCATCGTTCCTTGGGTGTGTTGGCGATGCTTTCAAGGGTATTGGCCAGGGGGCTGTGGATGTCGAAAGGTGGGTCGCGCCCAAGGCAGCACCCATAGTGAAGTTCGTCGGCAAACACGCTGGCGCGATCGCCACCGGGGCTAGCGCCGTCGCGATCATTGTTCCGGGAGCCGACGCCGCCGACCTCCTGATTAACGGGGAGTTACGCTTGGCAGCGAACGCTGTGGCGATCACGACGGGTGGAGTTGCGACGTTCCAGGACGCCAGCAACGGCAACTATCTAGCCGCCGGTCTCGACGCGGTCGGCACACTTGGGGGCATTGCAGGAGTGCATTTCGAGGGCCTGTCGAATCTGAACGCTGACGCCGCAGACGCCGCATGGCGACTTGAGTTTATGCAGTCCTGGTTTACCGATCGCGCCGAGGAATTGGCCGGCTCTGCGAGACTTGTGTCCGTGGTTTCTTTCGCGGCTGGATCAAGTCCTCTCCTCGCTACGCTGCTCGGCGCGCCAGCGTGGGCTGCAACCTGCTCATAGTCGGTGCTCTGGTGACAAATGCGCCAGCCGCTGTCAGCTGGGTTCAGCGTGATTCCACGGCATTGGCGATCATCGCCTGGACCACCGTTGCCTTTGGTCTCCTTTATACGCTTTTATATTTCAGGGAGAGGGCGGGACGCGGCCGACCGCGAAGACTACGCGGTCTGCGAAGCTCAGCTACGGGCTGCGCTTGCTTCGGTGCATTTCTCGCTCTGCGGATATATGTTCTCCGCGACTAAGAGGGCCTGGCTCGACGATTCAGGGAGTTCTCGCCTCAACCGCTGAAACGGCACGAATTCGTTCCAGCGGTTCTCTCAGTTGGCGATCATCGCCCGGAGGGTTTTGCTTTGTTAGTCGCTCGAAGCGGGCGAACCGTTGCTCGGCGGCCGGGACAGGAAGAACCGGATCCCGACGACGGTCGGGATCCGGGCGTACGCAGCTGGCGAGCGAGGCTATTTCGCGACCGCCACACCCTGGATCGCGCTGCCTCAGTGAAGCAAGACCCCAGGGCGCTCGACATCGAAATCAAAGGTATGATTCACGGGTTACCGTCGTGAGTTCGCGAGCGTTAGACCCGGTCTTGGACGCCACCGATCCCACTCGAAGGCTCTCGCTGGAGCTGCGATGCGGCGGCGATATAGCCGGTGGCTGCAGAAGTCGGCTGCGCCGCGTCAGGTGCCGCTCGCACGCTGCCTGCAATTTGCGGGCTGTTCTTTCAGGAGCGCTGCTGGTTACTCTGCGTCGTTGTTCAATCGGCCCGGGTGGCCATGGGAGGCGAAGCGGTTGCGCACGCGATTCAAGCCAGATCACTCCGCATGTCTAGTCGCTCTGGCTGTGGTTGCCGCAGCGGCGCTGCGCATAGCGACGCTGGGCGAGCAGAGCTTCTGGTACGACGAGGGTCAAACAGTCCAGTTGATGCACATGTCGTTTAGCCGGATGCTTCGCGGCGTCGACACGAATCAGGCGACACCGCAGGTCTATTACGTGCTCGCGTGGGTGTGGTCAAAGCTTGCAGGGTATGGCGAGTTCGGCATGAGATTCTTTCCAGCCGTTGCAGGGGTGCTGACGGTTCCGGTTGCGTTCTTGACTGCACGTCAACTGTCGTCGACTCGTGCGGGTGTGATTGCCTCTGGGCTGACGGCATTCAGTCCGATGTTGGTGTGGTACTCGCAGGAGGCGCGTGTGTACAGCCTCATGGTGCTGATCTCGTCGTTGACTGTGCTGGCATTTGTGAAGCTGCTGGACGAGCTGACAACTCGCCGTATCGTGGCCTGGGCGCTGCTCGCGGGTCTTGCGCTCTGGACGCACTACTTCACTGCGCTGGTAGTAGTTCCCGAGGCTGTCTGGCTGCTCCGGCGAGACCACGGCGACAGGAGGATGCGTCTCGCGCTCTGGGGCGTAGCGCTATGCGGTTTGGCGCTCCTGCCTCAGGAGATCCATCAGTCGTCACTGAACCTGCAGGGAGGCGGCGGCTGGATCGCGTCGATACCGCTCAGCACGCGGCTACCCGAAGCCGCGATTCAGCAGCTGCTCGGCCCTAGCCGGATCATCACACCCCTCGCGCTTGGGATCGATCTTCTCGGGGTGCTGGTTGCGCTGACGGCGATCTTTCGCCGTCGAGACGTACTAGGTGCCGCTACGCCGGCCCTCGCGCTGACCGCAGGCGGCATCGTGATCTTCGGGTTGTTGATCTTGACGGGGCACGATCTCCTGGACCCGCGGAACGTGCTGGCGATCTGGATGCCGTTGACCGTGTCACTCAGCATCGGGCTTGCGAGTGTGGAAACCTCCCTCTACCGCAACCTTGCGGTCTGCGCGATGTGCGCTGTAGGGGTCACGACCGTCATAGCGGTCGACGTCGATGTTCGCCTGCAGAGGCCGCAATGGCGTCCTGTCGCCCAGGCGATCGGAGGGCGCCCCGGGGAGGCGGTCTTTCAGGTCGATGCGTGTAATGACATTCCGCTGGACCTCTACCTTCCGAACCTCGGCAGCGCTGTGAGTGCCGTCCACGCGACGACGCTGTACGTCGTCGCGACCGAGCCCCAGCCGAGCAAGTTCGACGTGCTGATGCGCGACTGGTACACAGTCTGTAGCCCGGTGGGCAGGATCGTCTTCCCGGCCGACATAGAGGGCTTCAGACGCACCGGGGCGGTGCAGCGCTTTGGCCAGCTCATGGTCCAACGCTACGCAGCAAAAGGCCGAAAGTCCCTCTCCGTCGAGACTCTTGCTGCCGCAGGGGTACGAGGCCAGTTGCATTCGACCTGACCGGATGACCAAGACGCCACGAGCAATGCGATGAGGCCACTACGTCCCGATCAACGCCGTCTCGGCTGCATCGATGCTTCTCATCGGGCCGGCAGTTTCCTAGGTTGGGGTGCGTACTGGGCTCTGCAGTCTGCGGGCGCGAGTCAGCATCTCTGACCAATTCACCTCGCGGGGGTCGATGAGTGCGTGCGTGTAGCGGTTGGCCGTGGTAGCAAGGTTTCGTTGTCCGACTCGCTGTCCGATCCGTGCCCAATCGATGCCCTGACGGTGTAGTAGCGAGATGCGGCGGTGACGGAGATCGTGTGGTGAGAAAGCGGGTACGCCAGCGTCTCGGCACGCCCTGGCGATCGCGGTACGGAGCCGCGCGCCGTCGACGCCGACGTCTGGGAAGAGCAGAGCCTTCGGGTTACGATCCTGAGAGACAGGCAGCCGCCCCAGCACGACGTCAACTAGCTCGGGGCACGGGACCATCTCGTCGGAAAGGTATCCCCACGCGGATGTCTTGGTCTTGTTGATCGCTGCACGCACAAGCCAGCGGTTGTTGTTCTCGTCGAGGTCGCCGACGGTCGCTTGTCCGACTACGCCGACTCGCCAGCCAGAGACGTCCAAGACGGCCAGGCCGATCAGGTAAGGGAGGGGTAGTCGCTGCGCCACAGCTTCGACCGTGGCGGCGTCGGGCGGTTCGATCTCGGCTGACTCATCTCTGGGCAGCCGGACGGTGATGCGGTCGCGGGCGGGGTTCGGTTCGACGCCGGCGAAGTCAAGGACCATGGCGACGGCCGTCAACGTCTTGCGTATCGATTCGCGTGCCTTCCCGTCATTGGCGAGAGCCGCGACAAGTCTTGCGATCTCCGCCGGTGTGATCTTGTCGATTGCAAGGTCTTTAATCGGTCCACAGCGCCCAAGCGCGGTCCTGTGCTGAATTACCGTCGAGCGACGAACGTCCACCCGTGACGCCTGCCATCGTGCCGCCATCTCCGCGAAGCGTGCAACGGGCTCTGGCTCGGCCAGTGTCGAGAGGTCGGGGACGCGCATGGCCGCCAGTTCGCCAATCACCCAGTTCTTGCGCTTTTGGGCGTCTTCCTTTCGCTTGAAGGTGCCGGCGTGGCGTGGAACGGACTCGCGACCTCCGACCCGAAAGAAGACTCGGTACCGAGGCTTGCCGTCTTTCGTCGGGCGCTTGACGATCCATGCGCTCGCCATCAGATGGACCCTTCGCGTGCTGCACGGCTGACCGACGGCTGGATCCCACTTGAGCGCTCTCGGCGTACGACGACGGATTCGGCGCCGACGAAGCCGAACCAGGGTTGGAAACAGTAATGAGCCCGCCTCACGCGAGCGATGTCGACGCAACGGTTCGCTGTGCGACAACGTAACACCGGGTACGGCGTATCGATCGAGGGTTTGATGGGATTGAGCTTCGCCGCGGTCGCGGTCATCGAACGCGGTCTCCTCGGTAAGTCGAATTCTCGATCAGATCGCGGTAGTCCGCGACACGAACAAACGGTCGCGCGTAGCCGGGCAGGCAGATCACCGGGAGCGTTTGAAAGATCTTGTCCACGGCCCGGCGCGGTAATCCCAGGGCTTGCAGGTCTGTCCGGCTTAGAAACGCCTCGGGAACAGCCATTCGCTCAGCTGCTGTGATGAGCGCGCTCATGCTCGTTGCCCCCGAGCGAAGACGCTGCCTTCCTCCGTGGTGGATCCGGGATGTTGTGAGTCCGTAACCATGCTCACCCCTAGGACGAGGCGAGATCGACGTTTGGGGGAGAAAGTCGAAAAATTCGCAGCCGCGCCGATTGGCCATCACGCGTTTTACGTCGAAAAGGACGCCCCGGACTCTCTGCCGTCTTGGGCTTCGGGATCGCGTGGAGTTGCAAACTTTCCAGGTTTCCTTACGGTGTGACCACCATGGTTCAGAAGCAGTCTTGCCAAACACGCGCATCCCATCCGGAGCTACGCGACGCAGCGGCGGGACCGATCGCGAGCCCGAGCGAAACGGCTGAACGAGCCGCGCTACTGCGTTACATGCGGTACTGGAGCGAGGAGCGCTGGTGCGCCAGCTGGCGGGTCGGTCTGGAACACGCCCTTGCGAGCTTGGGTGACGGGTTCGACTCCGGCGCATTCGTGCAGCTAGTGGAGCGGGCCGGCGGCTGGTGGGCCTGGGATGAGCTCCAAGCCCGTCCTACGTTCGTTGAGGGCTCCTACAGCGACCTTTGATCCGGCCGTGAGGGTTGCCCGCGCCTCGGTTGCCGCAGCTTCGGCGGTAATCTTGTGTAGCCAGCTATCTGGCCGGGATAACTCGGTCGGCTGGCGGCGGTGTAGTTGCCGGATGCGCTGGTTGGCCAGTCGCGCATCTCTGGCCGGAGCGCGATCGTTACCGCGATCGGGGTGAGTCCCGCGACAAGAGGTCCATCTCGGCGTTCGTGATGGTCACGCGAGCGGCCGGGGCGTCGGCGCTCAGCGAGATCACAAGAACGGTGATAAGCCGCGCAGACACAAGGGCTTGGTGGGTCCCTGCCGGGCCTGACCGATTTCGCAGGTCTTGGCATCCGGTCTTGGGGTTCGTGGGTGGGTTGTCGCGCGATTGTGCGCCGGGGCGCCGTCACCGGGGGTGCCGCCGCCTGCTCCGGCGCGTGTCGGCGCCAATCCCACCCACGAACCCTTCGCCGTTGATCCACACGGGTTGATGGCGTTCGGTCTTTGAAGGAGTCATTCTCGTGAACTGTCTTATCTCCGATGCGCCTGCATGGCGGGCGATCGACACTCTGTTTGATGGCGTCTGCGATGACGCCGAGATTCTGATCCTCACAAGCTCTCTGACCGCGAGCGACCTGGCTGCAACGGTGCTCACGCATCCGGCGGTTCGGGGCTGCAAGGTGACGGTCATCTCTGATCGCTCGCGCGGTGTTGACCCGGCGGTCGACCTGCTCGATCCGAGCATCTATCACCAGTCCTGGATCTCTTGCCGAGCCCGTGATGGACGAGAGTTGTCGTTTGAGGGCAACGTGATCGTCATCCACTCAGACGGAGACGTCCGCGCAGCGGTTGGTAGCTCACCGCTCGTGGACGGTCGCTGGTCTTCTGACCGGGACGTGTGGGGGCCCCTGCACAGTCGCTGCGAGATCTCACCGGTCGCGCTGCACGACCTCGGCGAACTGTTGCAGGCGTTATCCGGGACCGTGGAGCTGCGTGACAACGCGCCTGAGTTCCTGCTTGATCCAGCGGGAAGGTTCGCGCTTTACACAGCGGCAACCGAGATCGCGAACACCGACGGGGTCAACACCCACGCACGGGTCCTCACGAACCTGTTCACGCCGATCGACGAACAACTGCATGGCAACGTGCCACTGCCCGTGAGCGATCTCGCGATCTACACGCCGAACTACGGTCCGGAACTGCACGGCGTTGACCTGCTCATCGCCGCTCTGAAGCCGACCGGCAACATCACCGTCTACACCAACCAGCGGCCGGGCAGGGCTGTTGTCGAGCGTGTCCGCGTGGACGGAATGGTGCGCGGCGTCTACATCGACGGGCCGATCCGCAAACGCTCGGACGCGCCTAGCGCCACGGTCGTGCAATGGCGCGACGGTGAGGACACCTGGACCCTCACCGGCCTCTCGGGGATCGACGACATCTCGATCGCTCACAGCGTCGCTGATGACGGTGCCGGCCTGCAGATCGCGTTGCTCAGTCAGGTCGATACGCCACTGCTGCCTTGGCCCGAAAGCGAGGACCACTCCCACGTCCGGATTCTGCAAACCCCGGTGCTTGGTCACGCCGGATGACCGACGACGTCCGCACGATCCTGATCTGGGCACGGGTCCCGATCGGCGTGCACCGGTTCGCGAGCGTCGTGCGGTGGATCCTCGCACGCTCGCCCACATCCAGGCGCTGGTGTAAAAGCGCCGGGTAGACGCAGAAGGCATCGCCGCTGGCACAACCGCGAGGCGCTCGATCGCGTGGATGCAGCGCAGCCGTATCCACGCGCGCTAACTTGCCAGCGACGTGGTGCAGGCCTCAGTGAACGGCGCACCAAGATGATTGGCGAGGAACAGTAGAAGCGATTACGCGCCGCCAGTAGCGCGGTCGGGTCCGTTTGAGCGGAAGGCCTCACCATGGGCAGCGAAACGCTGGCAGAGCTGAGCGCCTGGGGTCGCGGAGAGGTCACGATCGTCGCATTGATCCGACGAGCACTCGACCGCGCAGAAGCTACGTTCGGCCCGCCCATGCCGTAGGTCTTTACCTCACAGAAGTCATTCGCGCGCGTCGCACCGGAGACCGCGGCCAACACGCAGATCGGTACACGCTGGACAACTGTCACACCGCGACCCGCCTGAGTGCCAAGAGTGCGCGAGCGTCTTGCCGCCAGGCTCGATCTCATCGTCGTACCGCGTCGCCTACCCACCAGCACCGGTTCGCCTACGGCCTCTTCGCGTCGGGCCAGTCATCGACGCATATCCTGGTTCGTCCGAACGCGCAAGGACCTACGCATGAGGGCGTGGAGAAGTTGCTCGAGTTCTCGCATCAGTTGCTGCTTTCGCTGCACGCTTAGCGCCGTCGTCGCAAGGCTTTGATTGGGCCGGTGGACTACCGGCCGGCATGCGGTTCGGTGATACGCCGGCGCCACCGTCAGCAAGTCCCGCGCCGCCACCGACCTGCTGCCATTCCCGGAGCTACGGCGTCTCACCACGTGGTCGGTCACTCGCCGACCGCCTGTTCCCGCCTAGCGTCTACGGCCGGTCCGCGACGCCTGAGTCTCACCAGCTCAACCCTTGCACCAGCGCCCCGGTCCTGGCCCGTCCGTCAGCGCCGTTCCCTTCAGACCACCAGCAGCACCACGCTAATACCCCCTTTTGTCAGGGGGTGGACGTATGGACCGCAACAACGCTCCTGGGCGTCGAGCGTTCGTCTAGACGGGTTAGGAGACGCTCAGCCACGACGGCTCTTTCAGACGTATAGACGAAGTCCTGTGCGGTCTCGATGTTCAAGAACTCGAAATGTCTGTACGACCATCCGCGTCGGCAGACGCCCTTGGTCTCTGCGCTGAGCGTGTCTTGTCGCGTCGTGACGCGGCTCCTTTTGCCGGGCCCGATTTTTTCTTTTGCGAGTTGTCCCCCCAAACGCCGGGTTGTCCTCGTCCTATGGATGTCAAGCAACTCGTCCGTAGGGGTGAAAGTCGTGTCAGGTCAGAACTACCAGGCCCGTGGGCCGATCAATCGAACAGCGCTGATAACGGTGCGCGTGGCTCCGGAGCAGCGGGAGTTGCTTCACGGCCTCGCGAGCGAGCGTGGGGAAACGCTCTCACGAATGTTGTTGTCGCCGTGGCTGGCTGCGAACGGAAGCACGCCCGCGAAGCGTGCGAAGAAGGACGCCGCCCTCAGTGTGAATGCGCAGCCGGTTGTGAGCGCTGAGCCGGTGGCGGAAGCGGGCGGGCAACAGCCGACGCCTGAGCGCCCGGTCGCGAAGCGCCGGCGCGCTGCGCGTGTCATCCCGGGCCAGGAGAACTTGGTGTTCGCGGACGTGGCGGGTGAGCGGTAATGGGGGTCTCGCTGAAGAAGATCTCTGGCAGCGCTGAGGAGATCGACTATCCATGGAAGGAGGTCGAGCAGGCACGGATTCGTGATGAGTATCTGCGTGAGCATGGCCGCTCGAACGTGACCTGGATCGGTGACGCGCAGGCGCTGGGGTTCGGTGCCGAGCCGACGCAGGAGGATGCGCATCTGCTCTTCAACGGGATGACAGCGGACGGTGAGCTTCTGCTTCCGAAGGCGGTGGTTCAGGCACTCGACCTGACGTTCGGGCTGGGTAAGGCAGTTTCGATTGTGAATGCGGTTGGCGGGCCTGAGATTCGCGCCTTGATCGCGGAGGCGCGTGAGGAGGCGATCGTCAACACGCTTGAGGTGTTCAAGCGTGACTACTTGCGTGTGCGCCGCGGTTCAGGGCGACGCGAAGCTGAGCGCGAGGTGTTACCGGCGACCGGGTTGATCGGGATCCGCTACGAGCATCCCTATAACCGGGAGGGTGATCCGCACGATCACGATCACGTGATGATCTCAACGGTCGTCCGTAACCCCGACGGCCGTCATCAGCGGATGTGGATCGCTGACATGAGAGAGGTGCTTCGCGGACTCGGGTACAGGCATGAGGCGGAGCAGCGTGAAGCGCTTTCGCGTCGCATCCCGGGGATCGAGTGGGGGCCGGTTCAGGAGAACGGAAGCGCACACCTCATGCAGGTCCCGGAATCGCTTGTCACGGCGATGAGCCGGCGCGCGAACGCGATCAAGGAAGCGACACGCGAGTGGGAGATCGCGAATGGCCGCAAGGCGAACAGTGCGGTCAAGCAGGCGATCACGTTGAGGACACGGCCGCCGAAGCCGGATGTTCCTGACCGAGCTAAGTGGGTCGCGGAACAGACCGCGATCGCGGACGCTCACGGCCTCACGCAGAGTGTCATCCGTGAGCAGATCTTGGATGCGGAGCCGGCGAGCTGGCAGAAGGTGCCGAGCGTCGAGCAGCTCGCCGACCGGCTGCTCGGCCCCGAGGGTCTGACCGCGACCGCCACCACATTCCGACGGACGGATGTCATGGTCGCTGTCATCCAGGCCGGTGTGATCGCCTCGCAGGTCGATGGCTATGTGGAGCGGATCCTCACGGACAGTCGCGCGATCGCGATCCAGACGCTGAAGGGAGTCACGTATGTGACTGAGGCGCATGTGCGGGCCGAGGAGTCGATCGTGCGTGCCGTCGTCGACGGGATCGGCGCGGTGCCGCATCTCGCTGTCAAGCGTGAGGTTGCGCAGACCGAGATCGAAAGTCTTGACTTTGAGCTGACCGAGGGGCAGCGCGAGGTTGTGATCGCGACGGCCACCTCACCTGACCGGGTCGTTTTGATCGAGGCTGGTGCGGGCACAGGCAAGACGACCGCGGCGGGTGTGATCCGCGCCGCGCTCGAAGCACAAGGCTTTGGTGTGCGTGGTGCCGCACCGACCGGTAAGGCGGCGGTCGAGCTTGCCGCTGGGGCTGGGCTCGATGCGCGGACTGTCGACTCGCTGCTGCGTGAAACCGATCGTGGCGGCTCACTCAGCGACGGAGGCCGCTATCAGACTCTTATCGTTGATGAGGGCGGGATGGTCGACACGCGTAAGTTCGCGCGGCTGCTCTCGTACGCGCAGCGCGACGGGATGAAGGTGGTCGTGATGGGGGACAGCAGCCAGTTGACGTCGGTCGCGCCCGGCGGGTGGCTCGGATACTTCACCCGGTCCGGCATCCGCCCGGCACTGCGGCTTGTTGAGATAGTCCGTCAGCGCGACCCTGCGCATCGCAAGGCGGTCATGGACCTCTCGCATGGCCGGCCAGGCACGTGGATCAAGTACCAGAAGGACCGCGGGAACATCCTGCATCTTGGTGCGGGTCAGGAGCACCAGTACGGCACGCGCGCGGCCGAGTTGCTCTGCGACGCCGCCGGCCGGCACGGCTGGAATCACGTGCTCGCGATCACGCCGACGAACATGCGCCGTGAATTCATCAACGAGCACGTGCAGCAAGCGCGACTGGCACGAGGGGAACTCGGCCGGCTGCTTGCCGAGAGCGGTGAGCATGAGCTGTTCCACGTCGGCGACCGGGTCATGTTCATCGGCCGTAACGACCGCCGCCGAAACGTGCAGAACGGTCTGATCGGGACAGTCACAGGCACCACCGGGCAGGGCGAGCTCGTGATCGCGCTGAACGAGAAACACACGCAGGTGCGGATCCTGACCGCCGAGCAGGTGAAGGAGCACGTTCGCCTGGCGTATGCGGTCACCGACTACAAGGGGCAGGCCACGACTGTCGAGGAAGCGGTGATGGTCGCCGCACCGCAGGAACTCAACCTCAACCGAGGGTACGTCCCCGCCAGCCGCCCACGCGAGCAAACCAAGCTCCTGCTGATCTCAGACAACACGACCGAGCAGGCTGTCAAGACGCTCGCGAAACGTCTGCGAATCCGCGAGGACGACGAACTCGCGATCGAACACATCGACAAAGCCAAGGAGGCCAACATGACGCAGGCAGCCCAGACCAAACGCGCTTCAGCTCGCAGCCAGGATCCGAATAAGTGGCTTTCTGAGCACCGGCCACGGATCGAAGAGCTTGACCGCGAGCGCGCGCAGATCGACATCGTCGCGTGTCTCGACACCGACGAGCACGACGGTCGGATCAAGGAGATAGAGGACCGGCAGCGGCGGATCCGAGTCGAAGACAGCTACGACTACGGCCTGATACGGAAGCCGGGTCGCAAGGACAGGGAGCAGCAGCGCGACCGGGAGTTGCGAGACCTTGAACAGGAATGGGCACGCTTGCGTGCCGACGCCGCCGCGATCACCCGTAAAGCGGGCGAGAACTTCAACGAGTGGCAGCGGATCACCGGTGAGCGCGCAAAGCTGATCACGCTGGCCGCCAAGGAAGAGTTCGAGCAGCGCGTCGGCGGCAAACACGCCCCCTGGGTCTACGAGGCGATCGGTCCCAAGCCACCCGTCGAACAGAAGGGCCTCATGCAGCGCTGGTACCGAGTCGGCGAACACCTCGCCGGTGTCCGGGTCGACCGTGGCATCACCGACCCCGTCGCCACCGGGATCGCTGCCGAGGACGTGATGCTTATCAACGACATCCGCACTCTCCGCGGCCACATCGAGCAGGCACGCGAGGCCAGGGGTGAACCGCGACAGTTCTCGCTCATGGAGAGCAAGGAGTACCGTCCGGGCCGTCTCGAGCTTCCCGGCCTAGGTGCTCGCGGTCGCGGCAGCTACGACCACGGGATCGGCGGATAGGGATGGCACGACACAACCGCAAACGCCGTCCTCGCGACCCGGTGGACCGGGAGCTTGCGGAGCAGCGTGAAGCCGGGCTGATCGCGAAACTGGCGGCTCAGGCACAAGAGCTTCACGAGATGGAAGCCGTCGCCACCGACGCTCGCTCAAGGCTCAGAAGCCGCGCGGTCAAGCTCGCGGAAGACAGAGAGCTGGACATCACCGACATCGCACAAGCCACCGGAATGTCCCGCGACACCATCCACCGGCTGCTCCGCCAACGGCACGCAAAACCCACTCGACACGCACCGGCGGAGCCCATGGCAGCACCGCAGTCCACGTACCGGGTCGGGCAACGGGTGCTGCACCCATATCACGGCGAAGGAACCATCGAGCACGTCGAAGGGCAGGTGCTCTCAATCCGGTTCATCAACGAGCCGGAGAAGGTCATCCAACTGCTCGGGGGATGGGCAACGCTCCAGTTAGCGGATGCGACGGAACTCCCGAACGGCGACGCCATTCAAGAGGCGCCCACCAGATAGCCCACGCCTGGACAGACTGACGCGTTCGTGACGGCGCTCCTTTGAGGAGTGCTTGCCGCTACCCGATTTTCGCAGCCAAGGCTGCGTTGTCGGGTCGCGAACAAGCACCCCCTCAAAGGAGCAGCCATGCCCCAGCCTCAAACCCACAACCCCACCGCTGCCACCAGTAGTCCTGTCCGCGGAGCTGACGTCATCTCGCTACGGAACACGGACCCCGACCTTTACCAAGACCTCAGAGCGCTCGCGGCGATGATGCCCGAGAACTACCGAGAAATCTTCACCCTGCGCCACGGGCTCGGCGGCCCAATGCACTCACTCGCCGAGATCGCAGACATCACCGGCAGCACGCCGGGGCGAGTCCGCAGCCGCCTCGAAGTGTGTCTCTGGAACTGCCACCGAGCAGGCCAACTCCGCGACGAGGAACTATCCGGCATCCGCCGCCTGCTTGGCCCAGATCGCAACCAGTGGGCGTCCCGAGCATGGTCACAAGCCGCACGGTGTGACCAAATCGCCTCACGCATCGCGGAAGCCCGGCTCCTACTCGCGGTCGGCGGGATGGACGTTCCGCAGATCCAACAGATCGTCGGTGAACAGGCCGTGCAAGCTGGCGTACTCTCAGCCAACCCGTGGGGGGCGCCGCTCACACGACGTGAGCGTGCAGAGCACGCCAAACCGGCACTCGACCGGATCCTTGAACACACGATCTGGCCCGCCACACCACAGACACCATGGAAACCAGACGCGTTCAGCGCGAAGCGCACGCTCGACGACAAATGGGCCGCGAAGACCAACTCTGGTTACTTCCATAGCCAGAAGCTCGACCGGATGGTCATGTACGAGTCGCCCATTGAGTACGAGATCCTCCGTCACCTCGACGCTGACGAACGAGTCATCGAACTGATCGAGCAGCCCCTCACGCTCCCGGCAATCTGGGCTGGACACCAACACCTCTACACACCCGACATAGCGATCAGGCTGGTAGACGGGCGGATCGCCGTAATGGAGATCAAAGGCCCAGTCCGGCTAGGGGAGTGGAGCCACTGGATGCGCTGGACCGCACTGGCGCGCTACTGCGAGCTCAACGGCTACGGGCTCTACATCGGCAACTGCCAGACCGGCAGCATCCTCGACCACTACCTCGCAAGCCGCAACAGCCCATACCGGCACCTAGTCCGCGCGCTAGCTGAGCAAGGTGCCGCCACAAAGACCGACAACCACGTCGCACTCCAAGCCGAAGACCAAATCCAGATCGCGCAAGCCATCACCGCCGAACTGCTCGCCTGGGAGCCAGGAACCAAAGGCGGCATCACCAACCCCGCCGGCATCGACCTCGAGAAAGCCCGCGCCTTCTGGCACCTAATCGCAAACCATGCCCGCCCGTTGGCAGACCTACAGTCTTGTTCGTCTCGAACTGCCGATCCTTCCCTGGAAGGCGGTGACGACGTAGACCCCGCTGGTGTCGAAGGGACCTGAAGCTATGAGATCCAAACCATTAGCCCAGGGAGAACAACCGCCCACCTTCGCGACAGGTATGTCGCCAATCCACTCGTCGGGTCGGGAGCGGCCGAAGGGCGAAAGCGCTCGCCGAGCCTCTTGACGATCTGACGAGTCTCGAGAGCTTGGGCGTCGCCAAAGGGCGGCGAGCCGGCGACTCATTCGTCCAGTTCAGCGAAGAACTCGCGTAACTCGTTGGCGTCGATGTTGTAGAAGTGTTCTGGGGCTGGGAAGGAGCGTGAGCGCACCTCGCTGGCATAGCTGCTCAGCGCCTGGCTGATGTCGGGACGCAGTGTGGCGTAGGCCTTCGCGAAACGGGGTCTCCACTCGTAGAGCCCGAGCAGGTCGTGCCAGACGAGTACCTGCCCGTCTGTGCCGGCGCCCGCTCCGATCCCGATCGTCGGGACCGGAAGCCTCGCGGACACGGCAGTCGCGACTACTGCAGGCACAGCCTCGAACACGATCGCGAAGCACCCAGCGTCCACGAGCGCTCGCGCGTCTGCGAGCAACTGGCCCGCCTTCGCGGCGCTTCGTCCCTGTACCCGGCGTCCACCGAGAGCGGTCTCGGTCTGCGGGGTCAGACCGAGGTGTCCCATGACTGGAATCCCGGCCCGCACAATCGCCCTGACACGCGAGAGCGAGGCGCCGGCACGCTCCAGCTTCACGACGTCAGCTCCGCCCTGCTTCACCAGTCTATGTGCCGTACGAACTGCCTGCTCGTCAGAACTCTCGTACGAGCCAAACGGCAAATCCCCAATCAGAAGCGGTGTATGCAGGCCCCGGCGGACCGCCGCCGTCATCACCAGCATCTCATCCAACGAAACAGGTGTCGTGCTGTCGTAGCCGAGCACCATCTCCGCCCCCGTGTCACCGGCGAGCACCAAGTCGATCACGCCGCTGTCCTCGATCATCTGCGCGCTCGGGAAGTCATAGGCGGTGACCATCACGATCGGCACTCCACGCCGCTTCTTCTCAGCGAGCAGCTCCAGCGTCACGGGTTGCTGATCAGGGCTCGGAACTGCGGTAGTAGGCCTCACGGCTCTCCTCCTCTCGAGTTGAGCACCAAAGTTTCGCACCAACCGAGGAACACAGCGATTGATCGTTCTCCTTTGGGAGGCCCGGCATCGCGTCCGGGCCTCGCGCGCTTAATGGAGCTTCCAGTCAAGCAGCGTGTCGTAAGTCCTGGAAGCCTGCGGACACTTTGTTGTGCCATTTTCACGACTGTGCGCTCTTGAGTATTCCGTCCGTTTTGTGTAGTCTCCGAGCCGTTCGAAAGGGGGCGTGTTGTCAGGCAAAGTCAGCAGTGTGTTCGGTCTATCGAGACGCAAAAAGTGGCTAGTGTGGCTCGCATGTGTCAGCGCGGCGCTCGTCTGTGGCGCGAGCGCCGCGGCACAGACCGCAAGTCCGCCGACTCCACTTACTCCTGGAGCAATCGAGGCGCCAGCACCGACAGGTGCCCCGGCGAGCGTTGTAACCGTGACGCTCACGGAGACGTTCGCCAGTTCAGCCAGCACAACCCCAGCGACGGCGGATCGGTAATTACGACTGCCGCTGCTAGCGAATCCAGTCAACGCTGCGACGTAAAGGAGTTACGGAATGGGAGCCAGGATTAGTCGCGCATTCGGTCTGTTGGCGCGCAAAAAGTGGTTAGTGTGGATCGCATGTGTCAGCGCGGCGCTCTTCTGTGGCGCGAGCGCCGCCGCGGCCGTGACGCAGACAGGGAGTCCGCCTACTCCACTTACTGCCGGAGCAATCCAGGCGCCATCACCGAGCGGGGCGGCCACGAGCGTGACAACGACGACGCAGGATACGTTCGCTACCGCCGCGGCGGCAACGGTGTGCGCCGAGAATTTGCAGAACATCAATGACCCGGGCGGCAACGATTACGGCGACCTGACAGTGGCGTGCTCACCGGGGACCGGCATCGTTTCAGGAATCTCGTGGATCTTCTGGCAGCGCTCCAACCCAAACGGGACAGGAGGATGGAAGACTTTCGGTAGCGGCTACAGCTGGGGGAGCCAAACCTTCACCACAACCTTCTATAGCGGAGAGTATGGCTACGGTTGCAAGAGCGGCTGGCAGAATCACGTCGAGATGAAGTTCACGATAACCACCGATGATGGCGGCGGGAGCTATGACAGCAACACCGACAACGGGACTTGCTTGTGATGAGTGACGCTCTGTAGCGTCCAGCTCCGCCAATGGCAGCTACCACGGGTGCGCGCGATGCTCGCGCGTACCCGTGGCCGGCATCCGCACAGCGCGCCGCTGTGCGTGCTGGACGGTGGCTACAGCGGACCTCGAGCGGGTCGTCAATCAGCGACAGTCCTACGCCAGATTTGGCTACAGCTCCCCCGTTCCAACAGCGGAGGTGGTTATACGAACCGCCCGTAGTTCACGAACTTCCGGGCAACCTATGCCGAACGGTCGCCCGAGCCGCAACGTGCACGCGGGTAGTTGTCTCCGCCTTACCGCCCGCGAATATG
Source organism: Solirubrobacterales bacterium (assembly GCA_003137075.1). GTDB lineage: Bacteria > Actinomycetota > Thermoleophilia > Solirubrobacterales > Solirubrobacteraceae > Palsa-465. The sequence continues at coordinate 1,340 of PLES01000032.1, read as the reverse complement.
TGCGTCCGACACGAGGCCGTCCATCCGCCACTTACATCGACAAGGCATCCGACTTCGAGAAGGTCGCTTTCCACGGCTACTAGCCATTCGGGTGCTTCGATGCGCCCAAGCTCCGCGACCGCCGGATCGACAATCCGAGCAATGACAGCTACCTCATCCCATTCGATCGCGTGCCTCGAGAGAGGCCCCAGCGCAAGTGCCTTTACACCGTCCGGCATAACGGCCGCGTCAACTATCTCCACCACGCGATACCAGGTGGGCGGATGCCTGGGATCCTCGGTCATCGGTTGTCCTTATCGCGAGCGATACGCGTTTCAACTGCTCCGCAGAGTAACGGCGGCCGCGGTCAGGCCCAACCGTCGCAGACCGGTTGTTTTCACCGGCGCATGGTATCCGCGGATAGGGCAAGTGATCCAAATGACCGCTCCGGCTCGCGCTGCTGGATTCTGGGTGGCGGAGCGCGCGTCTGATCGGGACAGGGCTGGCGATTGCTTCTGGTCTACGTTGATGATGGCGCCGGCGATTGCTCCGCCACGGCGGCGCGGGCGCCCTGGTGTTGCAGCAACGCGCTTGTGTCGTTATCTCCTCAGGTGTGCGTTGACGCGGGACGATGAGCGGGTTCATGTTTCCGGTCCACAGGAGGACATCATGGAATCCATGCCGCTGTTGGACTGCGCCGGCCGGCCCCGTTCGCGAGCCACCATGTCCAGCTTCCACGCGGGGCTCCCGCCTCACAACAAAGGGCTGCGGTACCCAGCCGACCCGCCGACCGTCGAGGAGATCGTGGCGGTGATGCGCGTCGCCGGTGACAGCCCCGAAGGCGTCCGGTTACGCGGAATCGTTGTGGTGCTATGGCGTGCCGGTCTGCGGATCAGTGAAGCGCTCGCACTCAACGAGACCGACCTTGACCCGGACCGCGGCTCGCTGCTTGTGCGCCACGGCAAAGGTGACAAGCGTCGCGAGGTTGGGATGGACCGATGGGCGTGGACGCAGCTCGAGCCATGGCTCGAGCTGCGCAAAGAACTCCCGGTCGGTCGGCTGTTTTGCGTAGTGCGCGGACCGACCGTGGGGCGTCCTTGCGCGTCTGCGGGGATACGTGCCCAGTTGCATCACGCCGCGGCGACCGCGGGTGTGCGTCGGCGATTCGCGCCGCACCAGCTCCGTCACGCTCACGCGGTAGAGATGTCACGCGAAGGGATCTCGCTGATCGTTATCCAACGCCAGCTTGGGCATGCCGACCTGGCGATCACGTCACGGTACCTGCGTGGGATCGATAACACCGAGATTATCGCTGCCGTTCACCAACGCCCAGCACCGATGATCCCCGCTGACCCACGCAT
>PLES01000175.1 GCA_003137075.1 Solirubrobacterales bacterium | reverse complement strand
CTGCTGCTGCGCCGCCCGCCGGGACGCGAGGCCTACCCAGGCGACGTCTTCTACCTGCACTCACGTCTGCTCGAGCGTGCCGTCAAGCTCAACGATGACCTCGGCGCCGGTTCACTGACCTCGCTGCCGATCATCGAGACGCAGGCCGGTGACGTTTCGGCCTACATCCCGACCAACGTGATCTCGATCACCGACGGTCAGATCTTCCTTGAGCCGAAGCTCTTCAACGCGGGCGTGCGCCCGGCCATCAACGTCGGCATCTCGGTCTCCCGCGTCGGCGGTAGCGCCCAGATCGGCCCGATGAAGAAGGTCGCGGGTCGTCTGAAGGGCGAGCTCTCGCAGTTCCGCGAGCTCGAGGCGTTCTCACAGTTCGGTTCCGAGCTCGATGCCGACACCCAGAAGACCCTGGCCCGCGGCCAGCGTCTGGTCAAGACCCTCAACCAGGGCGAGCGTCAGCCGATCCCGGTGGCGCTACAGGTCGTGCAGCTCTATGCCGCTACCAACGGCCACCTCGATCGGATCGACATCGACAAGGTCGAGAAGTTCCTTGCCGGGCTCGCCGACTCGGTAAAGGCGACAAACGCTGAGCTGCTGGACAAGATCACCGCCGGCGACTGGTCCGACGAGACCCAGTCGGCGCTCGAGGACGCTGCCAAGCAGTACGGCGAGGACTTCGGCTACGACCTTGACGAAGAGGGCCACCCGTTGGAGGACGGCGCCGTCGTCGCCGCCTAAGGCGCTCGAGCGACCGGACTAGATCATGGCTTCGCAGCGAGACGTTCGTAACCGCATCGCGTCGGTAAAGAACATTCAGACGATCACCCGGGCGATGGAGATGGTCGCTGCGGCACGGCTGCGCCGTGCCGAGCAGCGCATCGATTCGCTGCGTCCGTACGCGGACGCGATCCGGCGGATGACGCGCGAGGCGGCGGAGGCCGCCGGCGCGGTACCGAGCCTGCCGATCCTCAATGAGCACGAGTCCGTGACCAACGTCGGGCTGCTGCTGGTGGCGGGCGACCGCGGCCTGGCCGGAGCCTTCAACTCGCAGATCGTGCGTGCCGGCATCGCAGCCGGACGCGAGCACGATCAGGCGGGCGTCAAGGCCGTCTTCTACGCGTCCGGACGCCGTCCGGCCTCGTCGCTGACATTCCGTGGTGCCAACCTGGCGGAGAGCTTCACAGGCTTCTCGGATCGGCCGAGCTACGCCGACGCGCGCAACATCGCGCACCGGCTGATCGCCGCCTACGTCGATGGCGAGGTTGACCGCGTGGACGTCTTCTACAACGGCTACATCTCACCGATCTCGCAGGTCGTCCGGCAGGAGACACTGCTGCCGTTACAGCAGGCATCGATCCTCGGTGAGGAGACGGCTGAAGAGCAGGCTCCGAGCAGCGGCGAGGAGCCCAAGCACAAGGCTTCGCCGGAATACGAGCCGGACCCGTCCGAGATCCTGGCCCGGCTGGTGCCGGATTACGTCGAGATCTCGATCTTCCGGGCGCTGCTCGAGTCGACCGCATCAGAGCACGGCGCACGGATGACGGCGATGCGCAACGCGTCCGAAAACGCCGGCACGCTGATCGAGGATCTGACCCTGGAAATGAACCGCGCCCGTCAGGCCGCGATCACCCAGGAGATCATGGAAGTCGTGGCCGGCGCCGAGGGCGTCAGCTGAGCGCATACGCCGATCCGGCGACAACCAACCTTTTTGAGACTTAGAAGCTTTCGAGCAGAGTGAAACTGGAGCGATAGATGTCAGTCACAACTGAAAAGAACGTGGGGCGGATCGAGGCGATCCAGGGCGTCGTGATTGAGGCCGTCTTCCCGGACAAGCTGCCGCAGATCAACCACGCCATCACCGTCCAGCGCCCCGCAGCGGCGGCGGCTGAGGTAGACGAGGAAATTGGCGGCGACGACTTCATCGTGCTTGAGGTCCAGCAGCACCTCGGCGACGATCGCGTCCGCGCGGTCGCGATGGACACGACCGATGGACTTGCGCGTGGGCTCGAGGTCGTCGACACCGGCGCCCCGATCTCCGTGCCGGTCGGCCGTGAGACGCTTGGCCGCATCTTCAACATGCTCGGCGAGCCGATCGACCTCGGCGACCCCATCAGCCCCGATATCGAGCGTTGGCCGATCCACCGCACCGCTCCGACGGTCGAGGACCTCAGCCCGACGACTGAGATGTTCGAGACCGGCATCAAGGTCGTGGACCTCCTGGCCCCGTACGCCAAGGGCGGCAAGGTCGGGCTGTTCGGCGGTGCCGGCGTCGGCAAGACGGTCATCATCCAGGAGCTGATCAACAACCTCGCCCAGGAGCACGGCGGTCTGTCGGCGTTCTGCGGCGTGGGCGAGCGCTCACGTGAGGGCAACGACCTCTGGCTCGAGATGAAGGAATCAGGCGTGATCGACAAGACGATGCTCGTCTTCGGTCAGATGAACGAGCCGCCCGGAGCCCGCATGCGCGTCGCGCTGAGCGGTCTGACGATGGCCGAGTACTTCCGTGACCAGGAGGGTCAGGACGTGCTGTTGTTCATCGACAACATCTTCCGTTTCGTCCAGGCCGGCTCCGAGGTTTCGGCTCTGCTCGGACGGATGCCGTCGCAGGTCGGTTACCAGCCGACGCTCGAGACGGA
>PLES01000171.1:19664-21861 GCA_003137075.1 Solirubrobacterales bacterium | reverse complement strand
CCCCTCAACCCACTCGAGCCGCTCAGGGTCCCAGTATGAGAAGACATTGTCTTCGGTTCGGAGGAGCGGGTCGGCAAACTCGATCACCTCGGCGATTAGGTCGGTCCAGAGCTCAGGTGGCGGAAATAGGTACGACATTCGCGCGACCATCGCCGTGTAGGGCTGCTGGCGGTCGGGCATGTTCGCCAGTGCCCCGCCATCGTGGTGATCGCCTGAGCACGGTGCTCGGCCACGCCCCACACGTACCGACGGAGCTCACCAGCGTCAAGGCGATGCATGCGGCTGGTGACCCAGAGATCCGCGAAATCGCGGTCGCGAGTGTTGACCTCTCGACGCTGCATGGCAGTGACGAGCTTCTCTGCCAGATTGAGTGTCAGGGGATAGGCCTGCAACTCGACCGCGCGCCGGTCGATGACCGACTCCAGCTGAATGGTCGTCGACTGGCCGGGATCGCCAAAGGAGAAGTCCAGCGCAAAGTGGATGCTTGCCTGTCCCAGGCCAGCTATCAGCTTGCAGCGAACACCCTGATACTCGGCGTCCTCGCGCATCACCTCCGTCTTGAGGGTGGCCTGGTCGATGACGATGCCGTCGTGTGGATCGGGCGTCAGAGCGCAGATCTGCGCAACGACAGCACGGACGCTGTTTTCATCGCTCGCGATGCCGTGCGCGGAGAGGTCGGCGTCCTTGGTCATCTGCCGGATGCTGTTGGCCGCCATCAGCATCCCGCCCTTCAGGACCATCTGCTCGGCATATTCGGACATTGCGAGCCGTCTTAGGAAGCACTCCACGGCATAGACGACCATCAGCGCCCCCGTGTTGCCGCCGTGCTCGGCGCGGGCCTTGGACTGCAGGGCCTTGAAAGCCTCGTTCGCGGCCTGCTCGACCACATCTTGATCCGTCAATCGATCAGTGCCTCAAGCGCAGGGCGCAGGCGCGCGGCGCCGCCGAGTTCGCGGGCGAGCTCAGCGAGCCGGGCTGGCTGGGACCCGCGTCGGTCGATGTAGCGACGCAGCGCCTGGAACGCCACGTCCTGGCCGACCCAGCGCGACAGCCTGATTGCATCTACAACCGACCGCTCGGCCGAGTAGATCCAGAAGGGCTCATCTGCGTCGGTACGCGCCTGCTGGCGTTCGAGCGTGAAAGTGCGTGAGTCGAACGTGTGTACCTTGGTCGCCGGTTGACCAACCGCGGGGGGGCGTGTGCCACGCGGCACGGCGACGTGCACGTACATCGGAACTTCGTCGGTCAGGTCCCAGTACGCGAGTGCAGAGTTCAGGCAGATCGTGCCGGTCGGCACGCGCGCCGACACCACGGCCAGATCAGAGAGCATTCCCATCCCTGCGCCAGCCAGCCGGATGACGCCGCGGCCCGCTGCCTCCAGTGCTCCGCTCCTTCGCAGACGGTGCACTGTGCTGCGGCTGACGCCTGCCTCGACGGCCTCCAGGACTCGGAACGGCCGGCCGTCGAAGCGTTCGCGCAGCAGCGCGATGGTGGGACCGTCGCTTTCCGGCATGGGATAAATCGTACACACGATGCTCAGTCATGTACACGTTTTGTTTTACCCGCAGCTGCAGCACTAGATTGTCGATGGGGTNNAAAGCGCGCGTAGCGGTGGGCATCGTGCGTTTGGTGTTCGGTGTGCGGCTATTTGGTGCGATCAGCATTTGCCCATGCCCCAGCGATGCTCACGGCCCCGCACCGATTAGGGCCAGCACACCACCAAATTTTGTCCGCGTGGATGGCGCCTGACGCGGCGATCGCTGCGATGATGGCGGCCATGCTCGACACCAACGAAGAGAACATCGCTTATCCGGAGACCAGGTCCCACCGGCGCGCCGCCGTGGACGTAATCGCTCCCCATGTAGTAGTGCTGTTTGGTGCGACGGGAGACTTGGCGCGCCGTAAGCTGCTGCCTGGACTCTCGGTGCTAACGGAGTCGCATCTGGCGCCTGAGCTGCGGGTGGTGGGGACTTCGCTGGACGACCTGGACGACCAGTCGTTCCGAGAGATGGCGCGTGAGTCCATCAAGCAGTTCGGCGCTCACAAGCTCACGGAAAGCCAACTCGAAGAGTTCCTCGGCAAGGTGCGCTTCGTCCGCAACCGTGACGGGGTCGGTGCGCTCGCGCAGGCCGTGCGTGATGCCGAAGCCGAACTGGGGGAGGGCGTGCGGCTGCTCCACTATCTGAGCGTGCCGCCG
>PLES01000171.1:0-19592 GCA_003137075.1 Solirubrobacterales bacterium | reverse complement strand
TTCGAGCCGATCTGGAACCGGAACTTCATCGACCACATTCAGATCGACATCCCGGAGAAGCTCGGTCTTGAGAACCGGGCCGAGTTCTACGAGCAGACCGGTGCCTACCGGGACATGGTCGTGACCCACCTCTTGCAGGTACTGGCATTCATCGCGATTGAGCCGCCGACAGCCCTCGAGCCGCGCGCGATCAGCGAGGAAAAGAACAAGGTCTTTCGTTCGCTGCAGCCGATCGATCCGCGCAATGTTGTCCGTGGCCAGTACGAGGGGTATCGCAGCGAGCCTGGGGTGTCGCCGCACTCAGACACGGAGACGTTCATCGCGATGAAGTGCGAGATCGATAACTGGCGCTGGGCAGGCGTGCCGTTCTACCTGAGGACCGGCAAGCACTTGGCGGAGGGCCAACGGATCGTCTCGATCGCGTTTCGTGAAGCCCCGAAGAGCATGTTCCCGGCGAACTCGGGAGTCGGTACCAAGGGCCCGGACCACTTGACGTTTGATCTCGCCGACGCGTCCCGGCTATCACTCTCGTTCTACGGCAAGCGGCCCGGACCGGGTATGCGCCTCGACAAGCTGAGCATGCAGTTCGCCACGAGCGACACAGATGAGGTGACAGATGTGCTCGAGGCGTACGAGCGCCTGATCCTCGACACGCTCAGGGGCGACCACACACTGTTCACCACCGCGGAGGGCATTGAGAGCCTGTGGGAGCGCTCGACTGAACTCTTGGAGGATCCGCCCCCGGTGAAGTTCTATGCGCCCGGCTCGTGGGGACCGAACGCGATCCATCAGCTGGTCGCACCGCACTCGTGGCGCCTGCCGTTCGAGCGGGCATGGCGCGCCCCCGCAGCCAAGACCTGATCTAGCCCGCCGGCGTCAGCCGCGGCTGACGCCGGTCTCAACCCCCAAAGTCTCAATCCCAAACGAGTTGTTTAGCGTTTCTTTGGTGCGCCGTTGGCGGTATGGCCGATTCTGCAAACCAGCAGCTGGGCACGCCAACGACCGAAGGGATTGGGCCGCGGAATGCAGATCGGTGGAAGAAGATCAGGGGGCACTCCGTGGCGGCGAGCGCGAGCAATCGTCTCAGTTGCTACGTGCTGTGCGGTGGTGGGGATCGGAGTTGTGCCGGCGGGGGCGAGCGCGGCGGCCGGACCGCCGGCATGGGGACCGGGCACAACGACGCAACTGCCCTCCGGCGCAGTGGGTTCGGGATTCCAGATCGCTCAACTCGTCGCAGTTGCCTGTGGCTCGCCGGGCGGCTGCGTTGCCGTTGGCTACTACCTTGACGCGGACGGCTACGAGCCGGTCGTTGCTCCGGTGACGGACGGCGTGCTCGGCGCGGCGGTCGAGGTGACGCTGCCGGCAGGCGCGCTGACCAGCGGACAGCACGCGGAGCTAAGCGCGGTTAGCTGCCCCTCGGCGACGTTGTGCGTCGCGGTGGGGGAGTTTGAAGGTGCCTCTGGCGCCGCCGCCCCGCTGGTGGTGTCATTGACGAACGGCGTGCCGGCGCAGGGGACCACCTCGACGCTTCCATCCGGGGCGCTTACGAACCACAACCAGCAGGCCTATCTGGGCTCTATCGCCTGTCCGGCAACCAGCTTCTGCCAAGCCGCCGGCGCCTTTCAGACCGCGGCAGGGACCGAGGGCCTGACGGTTGCGATCGCGAATGGCAGCGCCGATGGCGCCAGCGCGCCGGTGCTGCCAGGCGGTGCGCTGACGAGCAACCAGGACGCGTATTTCAACGGCGTCAGCTGCGCCTCGGCAACCTCGTGCCTGGCTGTCGGCTCGTTCATCAACGCTGACGGCAACGAGGGCCTGGTGACACCACTGACCGACAGCACGCCGGGCACGTCGACGCTGTCCAGCCTGCCGAACCTCGCGCTCACCACGGACCAGAGCGCCTCGCTTAACGCCGTCAGCTGTTCGTCGGCCGACGTCTGCGTGGCGGCTGGCGCCTATGCGGACTCGCTCGGTGGCGAACCGTTTGTCGTGACGGTGACCGGCGGCACGCCGGGAACGGCGTACGAGTCGGCGCTGCCGCCGGGTGCACGCAGCACGCACGATGGCGAGTTTGACGCGATCAGCTGCGCGCCGGCTGGAACCTGCCTTGCGGTCGGGGACTATGAGGACTCGGTGGTGGGTATCTCACCGCTGGCGGTCCCGGTCAGCGCCGGTGTGCCGGGCACGCCCGTGACAGTGCCGGTGCCCTCAGGCATCGCAACCTCCGGCGGCGACTTTGACACCGTGAGCTGTGTCGCCACGGCCACCTGCGTCGCCTCGGGGGATTACTTCGCGAGCGGTGGAGGCTCGGAGGGTGTGATCCTGCCGGTGACGGGCGACTCGGCGGGTACGCCGCTAGTTGTCACGCTGCCCTCCGGAGCGTCGACGCGCCCGAACGTCGAGCTGATCGGGAGCACCTGTCCGTCGCTAGGAACCTGCCTGACCGTGGGCGACTTCGGCACCACAGCCGACGGTGACCAGCTGCTCAGCGTCGCCTCGCAGCCACAACTGTCGATCTCCACCACAACGCTGCCGTCGGCGACCGTCGGCGAGCCGTATTCAACGACGCTTGCGGCCGCCGGCGGCGTCGCGCCGTTCACGTGGTCGCTCAGTCGCGGCGAGCTGCCGGCCGGGCTCGAGCTCAACTCCCAAACGGGGGTGATCTCCGGGACGCCGCAGTCCGCAGGCTCGCAGAGTTTCACGGTCACCGTTGCCGGAACGGGCTCGCCGGCGCAGAGCGCCAGCGAGCCGTTGAGCTTCTCCGTGGCGGCGGTCCCCGTGGCGGTGCGCCCCGTACCCGTGCTCAAGCTCAAAACGCGCTCGGCCGTGGTGGTCTCGGGGCGCATCGCGTTATCCCTGAGCTGCGCTGGCGCACCGTGTGCGGGCAGCGTGGAGCTCGAGCGCAGTGAGCTGGTCACGGTTCACCGCAGGCACAAGATGCAACGCAAACGTGAGACCGTCGTGGTGGCGACAGCGGGCTACAGCCTCGCAAGCGGACAGTCAGGCGCTGTGAAGTTGCGCCTACGTCCCCAAGCCCGGGCCGACCTTGCCAAAGCGAAGTCAGGCGAGCTCAAGGTTATGGCCGTGGTCAGCCTGGTCGGCGGTCACCCGATACGCGACCGCGTCGAGCTTCATCGCAAACGCGCGAAGCGGGCGAAGCTCGAGACTCGAACTGATTTCGTGCTTCGTTGACAACGTCGAATAGGACTGGAGATGAACATGCTCGGACACTCGTGGGAACCAGGTGAAGGAACGGTCGTAGACATCAGATACAGCGGTCAGCACGGCGCCAATCAACGCGGTGCTGAGCCTCATTTCCTGATGGACGTACGCCCAGAGTCAGGCGCGGAGCCGTTCCGCACGGAGGTCGATGAGCTACCGCTGTTCCTGTCGTTCAGGTCACCAGGGATCGGCCAGGTGGTCAAACTGGAATGTGACCCACGGCACCAAGAGGCGCGCTTCATTCGCTCGGATCCGCAGATCAACAAGAAGACCGACCAGCAGGCGCTGAAGGACATCTATGAGGCCGAACGGCACGCCGCGCCGGGGTCGCCGCCACCTGCGGCGGGGCAACTCCGGCGCTGGTAGCGCGGGTTCGGGACGCGCTAGGCCAGATACGGCTCGTGCAACGAGAGATCCGCCACCGAGAACCGCTCCGAGGCACTGGCGTTCTGGTGCCAGTGGGGATAGATCAGCGGCGGGCGGCTCACCAGCTCGAGCCGGCTGATTTGCTGCTCTGAGAGCTTGAGGTCAGCGGCAGCGAGGTTGTCAGCGAGCTGCTCATCGGTACGCGCGCCGACGATCACAGACGTGATCCCCGGACGGGCCAGCAGCCATGCCAACGCAACCCGAGCCGGCGAGACGCCCTGTTCATCCGCGATCTCGACAAGCACGTCAACCGTGTCGTAGAGCTTGTCTTCGTCGTAGACCGGTGGCTCGCTCCACTCGCCGGCGAGACGTGAGCCCTCCGGGGCTGCCTGATCGCGCCTGTACTTGCCAGACAGCAGGCCGCCGGCAAGCGGGCTCCAGATCAACAGTCCAAGGCCTTGGTCGATCGCTGAAGGCACGATCTCATACTCCGCTGAGCGTTCCTGCAACGACAGGTAGACCTGCTGGCTAACGAAGCTATGGAGGCCCCTGGCCTGGGCGATGCCCAGAGCCTTCATCACCTGCCAGCCAGTGAAGTTCGAGCAACCGACATACCTGACCTTGCCGCTCTGAACCAGGTGGTCAAGCGCCGCGATCGTCTCCTCCAGCGGTGTTTGGCCGTCCCACTCGTGGACTTGGTAGAGGTCGATGTGATCGGTCTTGAGCCGACGCAGACTCGCCTCGCAGGCCTCGATCAGATGGTGCCTTGAGAGCCCGGAGTCGTTCTGTCCAGGGCCCATCGAGAAGCGAGCCTTGGTTGCGAGAATTACCTCGTGGCGGCGTCCCTCCAGGGCATTGCCGAGAACCTCCTCGCCGGCTCCGTCTGAGTACACGTCGGCCGTGTCAATCATGTTGACCCCGGCATCGAGCGCCATGCTGATCTGGCGTCGCGCTCCCTCAACATCGGTTGTGCCGACGTCGCGGAACTTGCCGCTGCCCCCGAACGTCATCGTTCCAAGCGTCAGGCTTGACACTCGCAGACCTGACTTTCCCAGCTGCCGATACTCCATCGTTGCTCCTTGGTCGCGTCTTCTCAGTGAACGTCGCACCGAGAAGAATACAAAACTAGGCGTTCCGTTTTGATAATGTTCAGACCGCAAAGCATAAACGGCTCGCGGCTACTGCCGGCGCGCCGCAGCCAACAAGGAGCGCGGGACCGTGGGAACAGCACTCGAGACGAGACAGCTTGGAAGCACCGGAATGGCAATCACCCGGGTTGGATTCGGCGCCTGGGCGATAGGTGGGGGCGGCTGGGAGTTTGGCTGGGGGCCGCAGGACGACGAGCAGTCGATCGCGGCCATCGAGCATGCGCTCGAGGCCGGTGTCAACTGGATCGACACCGCCGCCGCCTACGGTTTCGGTCGCTCCGAGGAGGTCGTAGGGCGTGCGCTCAAGGGTGTGCCCGCCGACTCAAGGCCGTTCGTTTTCACCAAGTGCTCGTTGCTCGAGGGCCCGGACCGGACGGTTGTGAACAACCTCAAGCGCGACTCGATCTTTCGCGAGGCTGAGGCGAGCCTGAAACGGCTTCAGCTCGATGCAATCGACCTCTACCAGATCCATTGGCCGAACCCGGACCCTGATATCGAGGAGGGCTGGTCGGCGCTCGTCGAGCTCAAGCAGCAGGGGCTGGTCCGGCACATCGGCGTCTCCAACTTCACAGTCGAACAGCTGCGACGGATCGGGCAGATCGCGCCGGTCGAAACACTCCAGCCTCCATATTCGCTCGTCGCGCGGGATATCGAGCGCGAGATCCTTCCCTACGCCGAGCGTGAGGGCATCGGCATGATCGTCTATTCGCCAATGGGCTCCGGTCTGCTGAGCGGGGGATTGACGCGTGAACGCGTCGCCGGCTTTCCAGACGACGATTGGCGCAAACGGAATCCGAAGTTCATCGAGCCGGAGCTCTCAAAGCACCTGGCGCTGGTCGACCGGCTCCGTGACGTTGGCGAGCGCTACGGGGTCGCCCCCGGCGCCGTCGCGGTCGCCTGGGCGCTCCTGCACCCGGCTGTCGATGGCGCGATTGTCGGCTTCCGCCGGCCAGACCAGGTCGACGCGATCATCGCGGCCGCGAACCTGCGCCTCACGATTACAGACATCGCGCAGATCGCGGGGAGGTGAGCGGGATGGCTTCAGTCGGTTTCATTGGACTCGGCGCAATGGGCGGCCGTCTGGCCGGCCGGCTGCTCTCCGCGGGCTATGAGCTACACGGCTACAACCGCAGCAAGGCAAAGGCGGCTGAGCTGATCGCAAACGGTCTGATCTGGCATGAGAGCCCACGCGAAATCGCGAGCGCCGCTGACGTCACGATCAGCATGGTCAGCGATGACGCGGCGCTCGAACAGATCAGCTCGGGACCAGACGGGATTCTCGCGGGTCTCGTACCCGAGAAGGTCTACGTCGACATGAGCACGGTGAGCCCCGAAGCGAGCGTCGAGCTTGCCGAGCGGGTCAGTCAGCTCGGCGCGCGGATGCTCGACGCGCCGGTTTCCGGAAGCGTGCCTCAGGCCGACGCCGGCACGCTCACGATCATGGTCGGTGGGGACGCGGGTGCGTTTGCCGTCGCTGAACCAATACTCGCTGTACTCGGCAGCAAGGTCGTGCACGTCGGTGGCAACGGGAAGGGCTTGCTCTTGAAGCTCGCGATCAACATCAGCCTGGCGGCACAGCTGGTCGCGTTCAGCGAAGGCTTGGTGCTCGCCGAGCACGGCGGTATCGATCCGAAGCTCGCGGCCGACGTGATGGCTGAGAGTCCGATCGGCTCGCCGATGCTGAAAGCTCGCGTGCCGCTGCTTCTGGACCTGCCCGAGCAGGCCTGGTTCGACGTTGCGCTGCTGCACAAGGATCTGAAGCTCGCGCTCAAGGTCGCACACGACTCACAAACGCTGGTCCCGTCGGCCCGGGTCGCCGATGCGATTTTGGCAACGGCTGAGCTGCTCGGATACGCGCACAGGGACGTCGCGGTCGTTCACCGAGTGCTCGCGCGGCACGCCCCGGAGGCGGCCGCGGTGCTCGAGCGCCAAGGTCAGGCTCTGGATGGCTGACCCATCGCCGCCGCCATCAGGGAGGGTGAGCCCGTCTGAGGGCCCGGTCCGTCGCGGTAGGCCGCGCAGCGAGAAGGCCAGGACAGCGATCCTCGCGGCCGCCGAGGACCTGCTGCTGAACGGGGGGCTTGAGGCGGTCAGCATGGACGCGATAGCCGAGCGCGCCTCTGTCAGCAAGGCGACGATCTACCGCTGGTGGCCGGCCAAGGAGACGCTCGCCGTTGACGCGCTCTACGCGGACTGGTCAGGGAGTTACACAGCGACTCCCGATACCGGCTCTTTGCGCGAAGACCTGCTGGCGCTGCTGGTGCCATGGGTCGAGCGCGTCACCAGCCGGCCTTACGCGCGCGTCATCGGTGCGCTCTTGACCAAAGCCCGCAGCGACGAGAAGTTCGCCGAGGAGTACGAAAGGCGTCTGGTTCAGCCGCGCCGTGCGTTGGCGCGGCCAATCTTCGCGCACGCGGTTGAGCGCGGTGAGATCTCATCCGAGATCGATCCCGAAGTCGCGCTCGATCTGCTCTACGGCTCGCTCTACTTCCGGCTGTTGCAGGCGCATCTGCCGCTGGATGAAGCCTTCGTCGTGGCGATAGTCGAGACGACTTTGAGCGGCTTACTCGCCCGCTAGTGACGGGGGAGATCGCGCTGCGATCGTGGGATCGTCGCGATGATCACGTCGCAGGCCTTGATCACCGCGATGACCTCGGATCCGCGCTTCAGTCCGAGTTCGTCCACTGCCTCGACCGTGATCGAGGCGACCAGCCGGTTGCCGGCAACGTCCAGCTCAACGTTGGCGATCGCCTCACCCCGGGTGATCGCGACGACCGTCCCCGAAAGCTGGTTTCTGGCGCTTAGCTTCATGTCTGGCTCTCCGCTTTGAAGCCGGAGGTGATCATCACCTGTGATCCTTGTCCATCGCTACTCCCGTTGTCTTGTCTCTAGCCACGCGTCGTGCCGCTGGCTGTAGATAGGGCCCGCCGACTGTCTACCCGGGGCACGGGAGAGTGCAAACGGCAAGCTGCGAAACACGAAGCGCCGGCAACAGCGTTCCTTCTTAGGAAACTCGACGGTTTCAACCGGTAGGGTGCGCAGCGTGAGCCCCGCGTTCCTGCTGACCTCGCTTATCGTCTGCCTGATGCCCGGGACCGGTGCTCTGATCAGCCTCTCCGCGGGCCTCTCCAGAGGAGCGCGCGCAAGCGTAGTCGCCGCGCTGGGATGCACGCTCGGGATCATCCCGCACGTGATAGCCGCGGTCACCGGCACCGCCGCCTTGCTGCGCGCCAGCGGCGTCGCCTTCGACGCACTGCGAATCGCCGGTGTGATCTATCTGTTGTGGATGGGCGTTTCGAGCTGGCGCGACAAGAGTGAGCTGGCCGTCTCCGACGACCAACCGGCGCGGCCCGCGGCGAGGGTGATCGGTTCAGCGATGCTGTCGAACCTGCTGAACCCGAAGCTGACCGTTTTCTTCTTCGCGTTCCTGCCGCAGTTCGTGCCGCCGCACGCGCCTCACGAACTCGAGCGGCTGCTGATGCTGAGCGGCGTCTTCATGGTGATGACCTTCGTCGTCTTCGTGGTCTACGGCGTCAGCGCCGCCGCCGTGCGTCGCCACGTGATAGAGCGGCCAAAGATCATCCAGCGCATCCGTCGGGTCTTCGCCGCATCGTTCGTCGGGCTTGGCATCAAGCTCGCGACGACCTCGCGTTGAGCTAGGTCAGCCGCGCGACCGTGGCGTCCTTGAGGACGTCATCGTGGTCATCACTGTCGGCGAGCGTGAACTCCGCTGAGAGCTTGTCGCCCTTGGTCGAGAGGGCCTTGACGACGGCGCTGGGCACGTCCACAACGATCTTGGTTGCGACACCGGCGCGGAGCGTCGTATTGATCGTGTTGACCCCGTAGGACTTGGACTTCGCCTTCTTATGGGCGGGGTTGTCGACGACCGTGAAGGCGAGGTTGAGCGTCGTATGAACAGCGCCTGCGCAGTTGGCGATCAGCGTCAACGTCGCCTTGCCCTTGAGTTTCCCGTGAACGCGCCTGGGCAGCGCGATCTTGCTGCTCGACGCTCGCAGCGTGCAGCTCGGGGCGTTGGGGGAGGTCGTGGTGGTCGTGGTGGTCGTCGTGCTTCCGGTCCCGCTTGAGCCGCCCGCGCCGGTGCCGGTACCGGTGCTGCCGCCGGTAGAGGGCGGCGTCGCTGCGTCTGTGACGTTCACGGCTGTCATGCCGCTGAACGCGACCGGCTCGAACTTGGAGTTGTCAATCGTGCCGCTGGTCGGCGTGGTGGTGCCCGACACGGTGCCGCCCTGCGCGTTGTAGTTGAGCGTGCCGGCCGCCGGGCTGCCGCCGTTGAAGCTCATCGCCGTGGAAGTGGAGGGCGTCACGTTGAAGGTCTTCGCGCCGCCACCGATCGAGAGGTTCGAGGCGCCCGTGTAGGCGATCGGCTCGCCCTGAGCCATGATCGAACTGGGCGTCACAGTCCATGCGTCACCCGCGTCCGAGTCCGTGATCGAGATGTTCGGCGCCGCAAGCGAACCGGTCTGACCGCCAGCCACAAAGCCGTCGGCGGTGAGCGCGACGCTCTGACCGCTGATCGTTCCGCTGGGGTCGAGCGAACCGTCGGCGTTGTCTACGGAGACGGAACCGCCGCTCGCCTCGACGTTGCCAAGAGTCGAGGCTGGCTCGTACAAGTCCGCAGTCACGTCGCCGGCGCTCGCGGTCGCGTTCAGCCTGCTCACAAAGTCGCTACCAGTCACAGAGACCGACGTTCCGGAGACCGTGAGCTGTGAGGCGAACACGCCGGTGTTGGCAATGACACTGCCGCCGGTCGACGTGAGGCTGGCATCTGACGGCGCCGCATTCACTTGTGCTGCGGAGTTGATCCCGCCGGTATTTGTGATGTTGACACCGGTCGGGCCGACGGCGCCGTCGAGTGTGAGACCGCCCGACGAGTTGTCAACGAGATCCACGGTTCCGTTTTCAGCAGTGCCTTCGAAGGTCAGTATCTGGTTGCCTGCGGTGCCGAGCGTGATGCCGGAAGGTCCGCTTGCGTCGAGTGTTGATGCTTCCACTGAGCCGCCTGATTCCTCATCGATCCCGTCGGGATACGCTGCAGTCAGCGACACGGTGCCGCTGTCCGACACCGCGCCGTCCACAGTCAGAGCTCCACCGCTGGTAACGCTCAGGCTCGGGTTCCCCGCGGATAGTGCCCCAATGCTGAGTGTGGTCGAGTCATACACGGCGAGCGTGCCGCTTACGGCTCCGTTCAGGGTCTGAAAGGCGTTGGAGTTGGCGCCGTTATGACTCAGGTCCACATCGCCCCCGGAGGTGACGTTCACGATGCCCGCGGTGATCGTCTCTGCCTGGCCTTCCGTGATCGCACCGGGGCTCTCGAGCGCGAGCGAGCAGGTGCCGATGGCAATGCTGTCGTTGATGTCGATCGGCCCGCTGTCTTGCTCGTTGAGAGTGAGTGACGTGCCACTGCAAGTCGAGCTGATCGGGTAGTCGACGTCGATCTCACCGCCTGCGTTATCGACGACCATGACCGAGTGAGTGTTCGCAAGGCAGGTCTCGATATTCCCCACATAGACGTTCTCACCTGAGACGTTCGCGGTGAACGTGCAGTCGTTGGCGCCACCGGCCACGCCAGCTGAGGTGGCGTTGTTGGTGATCGTCAGCGGGGACGAAGCCAGCGCCGAACCCGGCAGCAGCAGTGGCGCTGCCAGCGCGCATCCGGCGCAGATCAGCGTGAGCAATCCCTTACGCACCGCGGGGTTTATACCGTGCCGAAAACCCGAGCGCAACCAGAACGCCCATCGTCACCGCGCGTTGACACGGGCGCAGGGCGCCGCCCACGCTGGGCCCGGGCGCATGCGGCGCCCGGGCCGAACTCTCAGCGCGGGATGCTCAGACCGCGGCGCTCGAGGCGCCGTTCCTGAGCAGTTCCGGGGTCAGCATCGCGGTGATCTCGCCAACCTCAACGCCGCCGCGATCGGCGATCAGCGGGCAGTCCCCGGCGAGCGCCAGCGCCTCATCGAGCGAGTCGGCGTTGATCACGCTGTAACCGCTGATGATCGTGTCGGGGCCGGTCTGACCGACAGCCCCTCGGCTGAAGATCGGATTGCCGGCGTCCTCGATGTGCGGCCCGAGCCCCGCAAAGAACGTTCCCCAAGCCTCGGCGGCTGCGGGATCGCCCTGCCCGAAGTCCAGCGGTGCACGGTAGGCGAACAGGAAATTAGTCACGCTGTGTCTCCCTGAGTAGACGATTTCGGCGGGCCCACTGGCCCGCCCTGCACCGTTGTTGACACCGCCGCGGCCCGGAAGGGGTCGCCTGCCTCAGTCGGACACGAAGGTCGCTGGCAGTCCGGCCTGCTCGACGTAGCTGGGACCGATGAACCAGGTGAGCCTCGTGATCCCGCTGGGACTGGTGCGCAGCAGGATCAGACCGACGGCGGTCGCAAGCCCTGTGTCCTGTCGGACGCGATAGGCGGCGATCGTCGCGTGGCCGTTGGCGCGCGGGCCTGGCAGCGCCACCACCGGCGCATAGTTCTGGTACTCGGAGATCACGTTGAGGAACCGCGCCGATGCCGCCGGTCCCTGGTATTCGACCGTCGCCGGCGGCATCGTCAGCCATGCGCGGTCGGTCAGCAGGGTCACCATGCGCTCGACATCGTCGGCCACAAACGCGTCGACGAAGCGCTCGACCAGCTCCTTCTCGGCCGCCGAATCGGGTTCGTCCATCGGCTCGCGGTCCTCCTGCGCGAGTTGAGCGTCGAGCGTCGCGCGGGCGCGCTTGAGCGCACCCTTGACGCTCTCCTCGCTCGATTCGAGCATCTCCGCCACCTCACGTGAGCGGAAGCCGAGCACGTCGTGCAGTATCAGCGCCGCGCGCTGGCGGCCGGTCAGCCGTTGCAGCGCCGCTATGAATGCGATCTCGACACTCTCGCGCGCCTCGTAGCGCGCATCCGGGCCGGGGGTCGGATCGGCCCAGCCGCCGAACTGATCGTCGAGGTAGGGGTCAAGCCAGGTGGGGTCGTTGTTGCGCGAGGGCGGCGGTAGCTGAAACGGGGCGACCGGCGGCGTCGGTGCGCGGCGGCTGGCGTCGCGCAGCGTGTTCAGGCAGCGGTTGGTCGCGATCTTGTAGAGCCAGGTTCGCACCGAGGCCCGGTGCTCGAACTGGGAGATGCTGCGCCAGGCCGCCACCAGCGTCTCCTGCAGCATGTCCTCGGCGTCGTGCACCGAGCCGAGCATCCGGTAGCAGTGGAACTGGATCTCGCGGCGGTGCGGTTCGGTCAGCTCTTGGAAGGCGCGTTCGTCGCCGTCCCGCGCTCGCGCAAACAGGGTTTGATTCACGGCCGTCATTTTCGTGATCCCTCCATTCGATGTACAGACACCAACGGATCCGAAAAGGGGTCGCGACCCGTTCCTGGAGTTGCCGGTGTCCAAATCAGCGACATCGAACTCAGAAAGGAAACCCATGCCGCATAACCCGCGAGCGGTGCTCGGGCTGACTGCCACCTCGTACTTCATGGTTGTGCTGGACTCGCTCGTTGTGGTGACGGCGCTGCCGAAGATCGGCGCGCAGCTCCATGCCGGGCTGCCGACATTGCAGTGGACCGTCAACTCCTACGGGATCGCCGTGGCAGCGGGCATCATCGCCGCCGCCGCGCTCGGCGATCGCATCGGCCGCAAGCGCATGTTCATCGCCGGCGTGATGTTGTTCACGCTCTCCTCGGCGGCCTGCGCGCTCTCCGACAGCGCCAGCGCGCTGATCGTGGCGCGCGCTGTCCAGGGCCTCGGCGGTGCCGCGATCCTGCCGCTCAGCCTGACGATCCTGATCGGCGCTTTTCCGCTTGAGCGCCGCGGCATGATCATCGGGATCTACGGCGGCCTCGCGGGACTCGCGGTCGCCGCAGGCCCGCTCGTCGGCGGCGCCGTGACTGAAGGCCTCAGCTGGCACTGGATCTTCTGGATCAACGTGCCGATCGGTCTGCTCGCCAGTGCGCTCTGCGTGCGGCTGCTGCCCGAGAGCAGAGGCCCGCACGCGCGGCTGGACGTGCCCGGCATCCTCTTGGTGGCGGCCGGTTCGGTCAGCTTCGTCTGGGGGCTGACGCGTTCCGGCGCGCTCGGCTTCGGCAGCGCGCAGGTGCTCACGACACTGATCGCCGGCGCACTGCTGATCGCCGCCTTCGTCGTCTGGGAGGGACGCGCGCCGGCGCCGATGGTGCCGCTGCGGCTCTTCCGTGAACGCGGCTTCGCGGCCGGCAACGTCGCCTCGTTCATGATGACCGGCTCGATCTTCGGCGGCGGCTTCATGATCATCCAGTACGCACAGCTGGCCCGCGGCTACTCGCCGGTGGACACTGGCGTACGGCTGCTGCCGTTGCTGGCCACGCCGATGTTCGTCTCGCCGCTGGCGGGCGCGCTCGGTGACCGGATCGGCCCGCGGCCGGTAATCGCGACCGGGCTGACGCTGCAGGCGCTCGGCTTCGGCTGGGTTGCCGCACGCGCCGGCTCGGGGCTCAGCTACCCGGAGATGGCGGTGGCGCTGTTCGTGGCCGGCGTTGGCATCTCAATGGCTTTGCCAACCGTGCCGACGGCGGTGCTCTCGGCGGTCAGGCCGCACGAGATCGGTACGGCCTCGGGCGTCACTACGACGATGCAGCGCTTCGGCTCGGTCTTCGCGGTGGCGATCGCGACCGCGGTCTTCACCGGCTCAGGCAGCTTCCGCTCGGCCCATGACGTCACCGCCGGTTTCGGCCCGGCACTCGGCGTCTGCGCAGGGCTGTCACTGCTCGGCGCGCTGGCGGCGCTTGGCATCCGTGCCCAGGAGCGGCCCGCGGCAACCATCGTTGCGGAGGGCGGCGTGCCGATCTTTGAGCTCGGTTAGATAGTGGTGGGCGGTGCCGCTATGTCTGGCGGCACCGCTCAGGTACAGGTTGAACTGCCGTTTGGGTTCGTCTTACAGGGCGGGCGCGGCGGCTTCACGGCCACGTTGTCCGGGTAGTAGACCATCACGTACTGCTGACCGGAGATGTGAGTGGTGCCCAGGAAGCCGTTGCCGAGCAAGAAGCTCCAGGCAAAGCCGTTGTCGCTGACGGTGCCGGTGGCGAGACCGGTGCAACCGCCGGTGATACTGCCGCCGCCGCACGACCAGTAGAGGTACGGCTGCATGTCAGAGAATCCCTTGAAGACTGTGTTCGGCACCGGCACCACCGGCTCTTGGCTGGTCAAGCCGAGCGCGCCGTAGAGATCGGCGAGCTCGGTCTGGGTTGGGAACGTCCAATTGCGGTGGTCCAGCCAACCGCTGCCGCGGTCGGCGCTGTCCATCGCATCTAGCCAGCTGGCAGCGGCTGTGTGCGTCATCGCGCCGTCCTCATGCGAGATGCCGGTGACCTTGAAGCGTTTGCTTGCGGATAGGTCAGCGTTCGCGAGCCAGGTGACTCCAGGCGTGCCTGGAATCGCTTCGTAGACCGCCTGGCCACCATCGACTGGTTGCAAGGTCTGACCGCTCAGGGCTGCCTCGAAAGCGTTGCCAGGGATAACAGGCAGCAGATACAGGGAGTTCAGGTAGGTGTTGGAGCTCCGCCGGCCCGTGTTGAACGAGAACGTGAAGCAGCAGGCTTCTGTGCCGCGGTGGTTCTTGTGCTCCGTGTTGGTCATGTAGAGCGACGGCTGGAAGTTCACAAAGGGCCCGGTGGCACTCGACGGGATCTTGACCACCGTCTGCGGCGAGCGCAGGTGCAGCGTGTAGTGATAGAGCGATGCCAGCGCGGCGATCGTGCAGCCGATCCCGAAGGAACCGCCCCCCGCCATGTTGTGGCCCGAGCACCCCGAGTCTTCGTAAGGGGTTGGCGTCACCGGCAGGGTCCAGGTGTGGTGGCCTAGATAGTCACGCTTGTTCATCGCTTTGACCCACTTGAGCGCCGTCAGGTAGCCCATCGAGCCGTCCTTGCTGATGCCCGTCACGCCGAACGTCTTTGTTGCCGCCAGGTCTGCGTTGCCCAGCCAGGTGACGCCGAGAGTCGGATCGTTCACGTAAAGAGGTCCATCCACTCCCGAAGCCTGCGGACGCCGAGCTGCGCTCGCCTGCGCTGAGATCAGCCCGGCGATCGCGAAGCAGCCAGCCAGAATAAGGATGATGCGCCGTGTCCCCCGCAGCACGGCGCCAGCCTACTCGCCGCGTTCATGGATTTGGAACTGATTGACAGTTGACTCGTCTTCTCGGCGGGGTTAGCTTTGGCTCCGGGACAAAGGAGGGGCTGTGGGCGCGTCGTGCTATCGGGTTCTCGCCTTGGACGGGGGCGGCATACGCGGGCTGGTGCCCGCTGAAGCGCTGAAGACGCTGGAGGCTCAGATGGGCAAGCCGGTCAGCGAGATCTTTGATCTCGTCGCCGGTACCTCGACCGGCGGGATCCTCGCGCTGGGGCTGACCAAACCCGATGCGTTGGGTCAGCCGCAATTTTCAGCGGCAGACATGTGTGAGCTCTATCTGCAGGAGGGCGCGACGATCTTCCCGCATTCGCTGTTGGAAGAGCTCGAAACGCTTCACGGGATGGCCGATTCGCGCTATCCATCGGGGCCGATTGAGCGGATCCTGGAGCAGCGGTTTGGCGAGGTGATGCTCTCGCAAGCGCTCACTGAGGTGGTGATCCCCAGCTACGACCTCTCGGCGCCGGGCCCCTACTTCTTCAAGCGTGAGTATGCGAAGAACCAGGCCGAGGACTGGGATGTCTCGATGGCGCTGGTCGCCCGCGCCACCAGCGCCGCGCCGACCTACTTCGACCCCGCGGTGCTGCCGGCTGCCAGTGGGGGAGCGGAGCATGCATTGGTCGATGGCGGGACGTTCGCGAACAACCCAACGCTGGCTGGATACGTAGACGCGCTGCGGCTCAAGCGGGAGATCCCGCGGGTGGTGGTCGTTTCGATCGGAACTGGTCTGCCGCCGCAGACTCCCGGCAGCGGCCCGATCCCGGTTGGCGTTGCGGAGGTTCGTGCTTTCGGCCTGCTGAAGTGGGCGCGACCGATCCTTGAGGTCGTGCTCGACGGCGCTTCGAAGGCGGTCGAGTACCAGATGCAGGCGATTCAGATGGCGCACCCGGAGACGCTCGGGTACTACCGCCTGCAGAGCGACCTGCCGACCGCATCGCACGCGCTCGACGACGGCTCGGCGGCGAACTGCGCAAAGCTCGTGGCGGACGCCCAGACGATGATCCAACAGAGCGCTGGCGTGCTCGAGCAGATCTACGCAGAGTTGGCCTGAACCGGCGGACTGGCTGGTTCGCTCCTTAGCTCCTTAGCTCGGGGTGACCGCCAGCGCGTCAACCTCGATCCGGGCCTCCGGCAGGACCAGGCCCGCGACCTGCACCAATGAGCTGGCCGGGGCGGGGCCTTCCCCGATGAACTCGTCCCGCGCGGTGCGGAACGCCAGCAGGTCAGCCAGGTCGGTCAGGAAGACCGTCAGCCGCATGACGTCGCGCGGCTGAGCGCCGGCAGCCGCAAGCGCGAACTTGAGGTTCGCAAAGACCTGCCGCGCCTGGATCAGGGGGTCGTCGGCGGCGACGATCGAGCCCTCGCTGTTGACCGGAAGTTGGCCTGAGACCGTGACCAGCCGCCCAGCCGCTGCCACAACATGGCTGTAACCGTTCGCCGGTCCCAGACCCGCGGGCCGCTCGAAGTGTTCCATCGGACTGATCTCCTCGCTCGGGTGCGCCGCGGTATGAGTCTGCCAGCGTCGCGCTCAGGCTCGCATCGCGAGCAGCACGCTCGTCAAGAAAATCCACGCGAAGCCGAGGATCGCCGCCAGCAGCAGGACCCCGTAGGCCGCGGAGCTGTTGTTCATCGGGCCAAGCAGCGTCGCCGCGGAGCCCAGCGAGACAGCCGCTGCCACCACGCCCAGCCAGCCCGTCCAGCGCTGTAGGCCGCCACCCCGAAAAGCGGCAGCAGCGCCCGCGCCGATCGGAAGCGCGAGTGGGACTGCGATCGCCGGCGCGCCGGCCAGATATGAGAGGACGACAAGCGCATGTGTGAGTGAGGGGTCGTTAAGCACCGACGGTTCGGCGAGTGCACGGTAGACGAGCGCCGAGAGCAGTAGGAAGGCGGCGGCGGTTGCGCCCCCGACCAGCGCTAACGGCGCGAGCCGGGCCGAGCCGGGATCGGCTTCCCGCTCGAGCCAGCCATACAGATAGGCCGCGAAGCTCATCAACGCCAGTGCCGCCAGGACGTGAAAGAACGCGAGCGCGCGCACCTGCGAAGCGTCGCTCAGAAAGTACGAGCGCACGCGCGCGTAAGACGCGTTCAGCGGCGGGTAGTTCGATGAACCGAGCAGGTCTGCGAACAGCAGGCCGCAGAAAACAGGACGAGGGCCAGTGCACCGCTCGCCGCCCACGTCCGCCGCAGCTTGCTCACGCGCTCTGCAGCACCGAAAGGATGTTCCCGGCTGGGTCTGTGAACCAGGCGATCAACGGACCACCGCCGCGGTTGATCGCGCGGGCGTCCTGATCCATCTCCGCGTAGCGCTCAAACTCGACGCCGCGGGCGACGAGATCGTCGACCGCGCGCTCAATGTCGTCAACCGGAAAGTTGAGCACGGTGAAGCTCGCCGGTTCGTGGCGGTCGCCCTTGGGATAGATCAGTGTCTCCCGGTCTCCCGCGAGATGCAGGGTCAGCAGCCCGTTGCTCTCGGAGACCTCAAGACCGAGCGTGTCGCCGTAGAACTGCTTGGCCTTGGGGATGTCGTCCACGGAATAACCGCTGAACGCTGGGGAATCCTTCAGCATTTGACTCACTCTCTCTGCGCCGGTGTTTGCCGATACGACTGCTGTAGCCCTGCAAACTAATCGCTTGCGCCCGATGCGTGGGCCGGGGCGCACAGATCCAAAGCTGCGAAACGAGCTATCACTGGTGCCGTGGCCGTGAGTAATCCGAGCAGAGCCGAGCTGATCCCGGCACCGCTGCTGGTGCTTACGGGGATCGCTTCAGTACAGCTCGGCAACGCCTGGGCCGACACGCTGTTTGACCGGGTCGGAGCCGGCGGCGCGGGCCTGGCGCGGCTCGCCTGGGCGATGTTGATCCTGATGCTCGTCTACCGCCCAGCACTGCGTGGACGCACGCGTGAGGAGTGGCTGTCGGCAGTGGCGCTCGGCTTGGTGTTGGCCGGTATGAACCTGACCTTCTACCACGCGATCGCCCGTCTGCCGCTGGGAATCGCTGTAACGGTTGAGTTCATCGGGCCGCTCGCCGTGGCGGTCGCCCACTCACGCCGGCGGCGTGACCTCGTCTGGGTCTTGCTGGCGGCAGCTGGGATCCTCTCGCTCGCGCATGGGGACAGCCATCACCTGAGCGCTGTGGGGCTGATGCTCGCGGCGATCGCGGGCGGCTTCTGGGGCCTCTACATACTCGTTCAGGCACGGGTCGGCCGCGCCTTCAGCGACGGCTCGGGGCTGGCGCTCGCGATGCTGGTGGCCACTGTCGTGGCGATCCCTGACGGTGTCATCGAGGGCGGTTCGGCGCTGTTTCACCCGGGCGTCATCGAGGTTGGCCTGGCTGTCGGCCTGCTCAGCTCGGTGATTCCGTACTCGCTCGAGCTGCAGGTGCTGCGGCGCATGGCACCGGGCGTCTTCGGGGTGCTGATGAGCATCGAGCCAGCTGCCGCCGCAATCGCGGGTGTCGCGATTCTCGGCCAGGGCATGTCCCCGCGTGAGGTGATCGGCATGGCCTTGGTGAGCGCAGCGTCGGTGGGGGCGTCGCTACTAGGTGCGCCGGCCGAGGCTTTGGCTTAGGCGGCGCTGATCAGCACGGCGTCAGCGCCTCTTCGGCCTCGGCGTAAGCGACGGACCGCGTGCTCTGCGGGAAACCGGCCGGGACCTGCATCGAGGCGTACGCGTAATACAAACGGGGCTTTGTGCCGCAGTAACGAAGCTGATCCAGCGTGATCGCACCGGCTGTGGTGATGAATCTGTGGCTCNNGCTCGGCCAGACGCGCGCGTGGACGATGCCGCTGGCGAACGCGACCGGCTGGCCCCAGTCGACCCACTTGAGATGCGTGATCCACAGACCCTTGGTCCCAGCGCCGTAGTAACCCCCGTAGTTGAAGGCGATCCTGGCCGGGCGGACGCGATATGGCCCGTGCGGCGACAGAACGTCGCCTCCGATCGCGGCGAGATCGACTGACACCAGCGCTGGCGGAGCTCGCTTCTTCTTGGTCTGAGGCTGGCTCGCATTCGCGACAGCTGCGAATGCGCCAAGCAGTACGAGCGTGACGCCCGCGATGATCCACCGGATCTTCATCGAATTTCCCTTCAAGCTATGAGGTCCGTCCGAGCATCTTGTCGCTTATCATCGACGTCATGGGAGTGAGCGGTAGAAGCAAGGGCCCGGTTCTCGCTGTGGCGCTCGTGGTCGTGAGCTGCCTGGTGGCCGCCTGCGGTGGCTCGAGTAACACCACCAAGTCGGCGACCGCGAGCCTCAGCCCGGTGGGCGGGTCGACGCAATACCAGAACGCCGTCAAGTTCGCCAAGTGCATGCGTGCGCATGGCGTGTCCAACTTCCCGGACCCAGGGCCTGGAGGTTTTCCAAGCGGTGCGATCGCCAAGCTGAATCCCGCGGCGCCTGCCTTCGGCTCGGCCAGCGATACCTGCGACAAGCTGCTGCCGAACGACGGTCAACCGACCCAGGCGCAGTTCGAGGCAGCGGTGCTGTCTGGGGTGAAGGTCGCCGAATGCATGCGCGCCCACGGTGAATACATGCCTGATCCTGAGATCCAAGGCGATCACACCGTGATCGACATGAGCCACATGAGCGCAGCCGAGACCTCGAGTCCGAGGTACACCAAGGTCGGAGCCCTCTGCGACAAGAAGGTCTACGGCTACCCGTGATCCACCGGAACTGCTGACTCGGTGCTGCGGTGTCCGGCGA
>PLES01000115.1:58105-58251 GCA_003137075.1 Solirubrobacterales bacterium | reverse complement strand
GCGCTTGCCGAGATCGCCCGGAGCAGGTTGCTCTCGGTGATCTCCGCTCCGCGTAGCTCTTCGACCAGCTGGCCGTTCACGAGCGCCAACACTCGGTCACAGACGCCGACCAGGTCTTCCATGTCTGAGGAGCAGACGACAAAGCC
>PLES01000115.1:0-58092 GCA_003137075.1 Solirubrobacterales bacterium | reverse complement strand
GCGCCGGTGCGGGCATGCTCACGGACCAGGTCGTAGATCGCGTAGCGCGCGCCGATGTCAACGCCGCTGGTCGGATCCTCCATGAAGACGACGCGTGGCTCGATGCCGAACCACTTGGCCAGCAGCACTTTCTGCTGGTTGCCGCCGCTGAGCATGCTGTACGGCCGGTCCGGATCAGGCGGACGGATATCAAGCTTCTCGATCCACTCGGCCACCGCTTCGCGTTCGCGCTGACGCTGGATCCGCCCCATCTTGGCGAACTCAGACACGCGTCCGAGGGTCATGTTCTCCTCGATCGTGAAGCTCGGGATCGCCGCCTGCGGATGCCGGTTGGGAAGCACAAGCGCCAGACCCAGATCGCGTGCCTGCTTCGGCGTGATCTCGCCGACCACGTGCTGACCCGCGAGCTCTAGATCAACCCAGGCGGGGATCGCCCCGCAGACCGCGGCAGCCAAGGCGTCACGACCAGATCCAGAGAGCCCCGCGACGCCGAGTACCTCACCGGAGCCAACGCTGAAGCTAAGGCCGTTGATCGGATCGCACCGCAGGCTGCGGACCGTGAGCACCGCTTCAGGTGCGGGCGCGCCTGGCGCGATCTCAACCGCGGCCGTAGCGGCGACCGTGGCATTGGTTGCCATCTCCACGTCCTGACCGACGATCAACTGTGCCAAGCGCGCTCGGTCGACTCCGTCGGCCGGCAGCGTGCCCTGGCAATGCCCGTCACGCAGCACGGTCACGTGCGCAGCGAGGCTGAGCACCTCATCGAGGCGATGGGAGACGTAGAGGATGCTGACGCCGGCGGCAACGACATCTCGCAGCACCTTGAAGAGCGCCGCGCACTCTGCGGGCGGCAGCGCGGCGGTGGGCTCGTCGAGCACCAGCAGCGTGATGCTGCCGTGCTTGTCATCGAGCGCGCGTGCGATCGCCAGTGCACTGCGGTCAACCGCGCGCAGCTCACTGACCGGAACCTCCAGATCCATCTCGACGCCGATCCGGGAGAGCAACTGCTCGGCGTGACGGCGATGGGCCCTGCGGTCGATGCGGCCGCCGATGTTGGTCGTGAAACCGGAGGCCAAGCCGATGTTCTCGGCGCCGGTCAACTCGTCGATCAGACCAAGCGCCTGATGGACGAAGCGCAAGCCCTTGCGTTGTGGGTCGACGGGGGTGCCGAGTGTGAGCTCTTCACCTTCCACCAGGATCCGGCCGCCAGGATCTGCGTCATGGAATCCGGACAGGCACTTGATCAGCGTCGATTTGCCGGAGCCGTTCTCACCTACCAGTGCGTGGATCTCAGCGTGACCTATCTCAAAGGAAACGCCGGCGAGCGCACGCTGCCCCGGAAAGGTCTTTGAGACATTCTCAATTGAGATCAGTGCTGAGGCCTGCTCGCTCACGGTGAGCTCCTATCAGTCGCGACGCCGCCGGAATCACGCTCCGGTGAGAGCATGCTACCAGCGCTACCAAACGCTTGCTTGGGTAGGTTTTGCCGTGGTCCGGGTGAGGAATCCTCAGGCCCCGGTGAGCACGCCGCCGTCAACGACCATATCTGAGCCCGTCATGTAGGACGAGTCGGATGAGAGCAGGAAGAGCGCGGCGGCGGCGAGTTCGTCGACCTCTCCCACGCGACCCAAGGGGATCCCGGCCCAGCGCACAGGATCGTCAGGCGCGGTGGCCATCGCCGTGCGAACGCCACCCGGGACCAGGGTGTTGACCCTGATGCCCATCGGCGCGAGCTCGAGCGCCGCGACCCGCGTCAGGCCGCGAATGCCCCACTTCGACATCGTGTACGCGCCGAGCTCGGGGTAGCCGGCCATGCCGGCGGTCGAGCTGACGTTGACGATCGCGCCGCCACCTGACCGCGCCATCGCCGGCGCGCAGGTCCGGACCCCGAGGAAGGTCCCGCGCAGGTTGATCGACAGCAACCGGTCCAGACTCTCGACGGTTTCCTCGAGCAGTGGGCGCCGATGCATGATCCCGGCGTTATTGACGAGCCCGTCCAGGCGACCGAACCGCTCGACTACCGCAGCTACCGCCGCCGTCCACGCGGTCTCCTCGGCGACGTCAAGTTCGATGAAGAGGCCGGCAGACCCCAGCTCGTCTGCCAGTGCGGCGCCGTCCTCAACAAGCACGTCAGTGATAGCCACCGTGGCCCCCTCACGCGCGAACAGTCGCGCCTCAGCGGCTCCCTGGCCGCGAGCGGCACCGGTCACCAGCACCACACGGCCGTCGAGCCGGCCGCTCATTGCCCCCGTGCGGCATCCGCGATGTAACGCCGCGCCATCTCGACGTAGCGCATTGCGCTGTTCTCAATCGATTCCCGTGTCGGGTTTGCAATCGGAACGATCTTGGCAGGCACACCCTGGGCTCGATGTGCGGTCGGCACCTCCTGGTCACCGACCAGGACTGCCCCTGCGGCCACGACCGCCCCGGGCTGCATGCGGGCGGTGTGCAGCACCGCCGCGACCGCGATCATGCAGGCGTCGCCGATCTCAGCGGCCTCGATGAAGGCAAGATGGGCAATCAGGCAGTCATCGCCGATCACCGTGCCGCGCTGTGGCGAGGTGTGAATCACCGCGTTGTCCTGGATGCTCGTGCGGGCGCCGACGCGGATGAAACCGAAATCGCCGCGCAGCACAGCGCCGGGCCAGATGCTGCTCTCGGGCCCGATCTCAACGTCGCCGATCACGGTCGCCCGCTCATGTACGAACGCGCTCGGCGCGATCCGCGGCAGCTTGCCCTCGAACGCGAGGATCATGTCGCCGCGCTCGCGGCCTCGGCCGCCAGCCGGGCGGCGTGCTCCCGCAGCTGAGTCTTCGCGACCTTGCCACCTGCGGACTGTGGTAGCTCGTTCATCACAACCAGTCGCTCGGGAATCAGTTCCTTGGAGGCACCCCTGGCGATCATGAACTCGGCCAGGTCGCCAAGCTCGAACGGCAGCCCGTGGTCGCGAAGCTCGACGAAGATGCAGACCCGCTCACCGAAGACCGGGTCCGGGATCGGCACCGCCGAGGCGAGCGCGACGTTGGGGTGCGCGGAGACCTCCTCCTCCACCTCCGGCGCACTGATGTTCTTGCCGCCACGGATGATCAGGTCGGACTTGCGCCCGACGACTGACAGGTAGCCCTCCGCATCCACCTCGACGATGTCTGCCTGAAGCGCAAAGCCGTCTTCAGTGAAGAGTTCCGCGTCGGCAGCCGGATCGTCCAGGTAGCCGGCGCCGATCGACGGTCCGCGTGAGCCAGGTTGGCCGCGACCCTCGGTCGTCTCGCGCCCTTGCTCGTCGTAGAGCCGCAACTCAGTACCGGGCGGAAGCTTGCCCGCCGTGCGCAGACGCCGCTGCTGTGGATCGCGAATGCTCGTGCCGGTGACGAACCCCGCCTCGTTTGAGCCGTAGACGTTCAGGATCGGTGCGCCGGTTGCCTCTTCAAAGCGTCGCGCCGCTTCGTAGGGGATCGGCTCACCGCCGGTGAACATGACCCTGAGCGACGAGAGATCGGTCCGCTCGTACGCCGGGTCCGCAAGCAGCATCCGAAACTGGGTGGAGACGGCGCAGAGCACTGTGGCGCGCTCACGTTCAAGCAGCGCCAACGCCTCAGTCGTGTCGAAGCGCTCGGTCAAGATCGTGTTGGCTCCGAGATAGCAGGGTACGAAGTGGGCGCTCCACTGGCCAAAGCCGTAGGGCGTCGGCACGACGCTCAGCACCACCTCGTCGTCCCGCATGCCGCCGAACTCGATGGCCATCCGGCTGAAGTAGTGCCAGCGGTTCTGCTGATGGACGACGCACTTAGGCAGCCCGGTCGTCCCCGAGGTCGAGTTGATCAACCAGAGGTCGTCCGGCCCGAGCCGGCGTGCATCCAGCAGGGTGCGATCAGCGACCGGCACGTGCGTTGCACCGTCGAGCAGCAACGGCGCCCCGGGATCGACCTCGAAACGAGGGACAACCACGTGGTGGTCAATGCCGGCGAGCTTCGCCACCACCGCTGCCATCGGCTCACCGCGATGCTCAGCGTGCGAGATCAGCGTTGTCGCCTTGGTCTTGGCGAGCAGATGGTCGAGCTCACGAGGTCCCGCCCGCGAGGCGAGCCCAACCGTCACCAGCCCGGCCTTCTCGCACGCGATCTGTGCCACGTGATAGCTCGGCGTGTCCGGTAGACGGATGGCAACGCGGGCTCCGGGCTGCAGTCCGAGGTCGATCAGCGAGCGTGCGAGCCGCTCAGAAGTCGCGTCGTATTCGCCCCATGTGAGGCGCCCGTCGACGGTCGTGAACGCGAACGCATCGGGACGTTCGGTGGCGTGCCGCGCAACGTGGTCAGCCAGCGTCTGCGGCGACCACCAGCCGCGCTCGTAGTACCGCGCAGAGCGCTCCTCGGGAGTCTCTGCTGACGCTGCCGTCGGACCGTCGGTCGGAGCCATCACGCTGGACACCCTAGCAAGCGCTTGGTACAGTCGCGTCCGAGATCGAGGATGGAGAGGAGTCCAGACATGTCAACCAAGCTCGACGCTGCCCCGGCAGAGTCCGAGGGTTCAGCGGCGAACTCACCGGCGCCTGAGGGCTCGCCCGCACGGGCGAAGGAGGCCACAACGCAGGCCGCGTCTCGCGGTCCGTTGGCCAAGCTCAGCTACCGGAACATCGGTGCCGTGTACGTCTGGATCGTGCTCATCATCGTCTTCACGGTCTGGAAGCCGGACCTGTTCTTCACGGTCCGCACCGCCAAGACGGTCGTCAACGAGTACGCGATCACGGGTCTTGCCGCACTCAGCGTCGTGATGCCCTTGGCCGCGGGCATCTTTGACCTGTCGATCGGCTCCACCGTCGGTTTCGCAGGCGTCTTCTCCGGCTGGGCGCTGAACAATCTCGGGCTTCCCCCGATCCTCGCGATCCTACTGACACTCTGCGCTGGCCTTGCGATCGGGATGATCAACGCGCTTGTGGTTGTGCGGATGAAGATCGACTCATTCATCGGCACGCTGGCCACAGGTTCGATCATCGCTGCGTTGACGATCTGGGTCTCAGGCGATCAGATCCTGACCGGCAAGCTCTCGGACAGCTTCACCAACTTCGCCAGCAGCAGCATCGGCGGAGTCCAGCTGCCAGTCATCTACATGATCGTTGCGATGGTCGTGCTCGCCTACGTGCTTGAGCAGACCACCTTCGGCCGCCACACGTATGCGTCCGGCTACGGCCCCGAGGTCGCGCGCCTCGTCGGCCTGCGGGTCGACCGGATCCGGACGATCTCACTGCTCTGGTCAGGCGTGATCGCATCATTTGCCGGAATCGCGCTCGCATCTCAGCTCGGTTCGGCCGACCCGACATCAGGTCCCGAGTATCTGATTCCCGCGTTCTCCGCGGCCTTCGTCGGCGCAACGCAGTTCCGCAAGGGCCGTTTCAACCCCTGGGGCGCTGTGGTCGCCGTGCTGATGATCGGCACCGGCAGCGTCGGCCTGCTGCTCGCCGGCACACAGGAGTGGATGCCACAGGTCTTCCAGGGCGCGGTGCTTATCGCTGCCGTCGGTATCACCACCTTCCAGCGCAAAGCCGCCCGCCAGCCGAGCTCCGAATAGCCTCGCCGCGACGAGCGCGCCGACCGTGGTTCACCAGCGCATCCTGATTGTTGGCGCGGGCGCGATCGGCGGGATCACGGCCGCGCTGATGCAGCCGCACGTGGAGCGCGTCGCGCTGATCGGATCTGATCGCGAGAGCACGGACCTGCTGAGAAAACCGGGCCTCCAGCTCGAGCGTCGTGGCGAACTCAGCCGCGTCGCGCTCGAGGCCCACCGCTCGGCCGCGACGGTCGAAGGCGAGTTCGATTTCTGCCTGATCGCGGTCAAGGCTCCTGCGCTTCAGGCGGCATTGGAGCCGCTTGTCGCGCGCGGCGGGATCGAGAATTTCGTCTCACTCGGCAACGGCCTGGTCCAGGATCGGATCGCGGCCCTGGTCGGCCATGAGCGACTGATTGCCGGAACGGTCGAGTGGGGCGCGACCAACGTCGGTCCCGGCCATCTGCGCCAGACCAGCGAGAACCCCTTTGTGATCGGAGAACTCGACGGCAGCGTTCGCCCACGCACCGAACAGCTGCTCGCATCACTCGCAACCTTCAGTCCCGCGCGGATCACCAGGAACATCACCGGCGCGCTCTGGTCGAAGCTGATCCTCAACAGCGCCCTCTCAGGCATGAGTGTCGTCGGGGGCTGCGACTGCGCGGAGGTGATCACGCATCCGTCGGGCGCCCTCGCGCTGCGGCGCGTCTGGGCCGAGAGCTACGAGCTCGGGGTCACTCAGGGCCTTAAGCTCGAATCGATCCTTGGCATGGAGCCGGGCGCGCTTGGATCACCCGACCCCGCGATCTACGAGCCTGCCCTAAAGAACACGCTCGAGCAGTCCGGGCCGACACGGGCCTCGATGCTGCAGGACATCGAACGCGGCCGCCTGAGCGAGGTCGATGTGATCAACGGCGCCGTGGTCGCCCGCGCGCAGCAGTTCGGAGCCGCCGCACCGTTCAATGCGCGTGTGCTCGAGCTGGTGCATGGCTTCGAACGCGGCGAGCTGGCCCCGTCCACCGATCTCTTCGCCGAGGTGGCCGGCGCCAACTGAGCAGCTGCGTCAGTCGGTCGCGGCGCGCAGCGCGACCAGCCAGCCCGGCACCTCGCCGCCGCCGTCCACACGCAGATCAGCGCCGTTGATGTGGCCCGCCAGCGGCGAGGCGAGCAGCAGGCAGGCCGATGCGACATCCGAAGGCCGCGCGAAGCGCCCCTGCGGAATCGTCGCCGACGCTGCGGCAAAGCCGGCCTCACCGCCGTAGTGACGGGCCGAGCCCTCGGTCTCGACCAGCCCGGGCGTGACCTGGTTGACGCGGACCTTCGGCGCCCATTCGAGGGCCAGCGCGCGAGTGAGACCGGTCAGCCCGGATTTGGCCGCCGCGTAGATGGCGACACCTGGGGCGGGCCGCAGCTCGGCGACGCTGCCGATGTTGATCACCTGGCCGCCGCTCTCCTGGGCCTGCATCACGCTGTTGGCGCGCTGAGCAACGTAGAACGGTGAGAGCAGGTTGAGCGTGACCACGGCGGCGGCGCGCTCCGGCTCAAGCGTCGCGGCCGGCGCCGGAGCGGTGCCGCCGGCGTTGTTGATGACGATGTCAATCCGGCCGTGCCGCGCGACGGTCTGGTCGACCGCAGCCGCGGCTTGGCCCGGATCTCGCACATCAGCCTGAACGAAGCTGACACCGTCGGCCAGCTGCTCGGGCAGATTTCGGCCACAGGCGACGAGTGTGGCGCCGCGTTCCAGGAACGCGGCTGTAATCCCGGCACCGATACCGCGGGTGCCGCCGGTGACCAGCACAACCTTGCCGCTGAAGTCGAGTTCGCCGCTCACAGGGTCAGATGATCCCAGCGCGCTGACCGACGAGGCGTCGTAGGTACCGGTTCCCTCCACTGAGCAGCTCAGTTGATTTGGCGCGTTTGAAGAAGTAGTGGGCGTCGTGTTCCCAGGTGAAGCCGATGCCACCGTGCAGTTGGATCGATTCCGACGCTATCTGCAGCAGCGCTTCACCGCAGACCAGCTGCGAGAGTGGAGCGACCGTTGGCAGCTCCTGCGGCGCGCCGTCCACGACCCAGCTGGCGTAGGCGGCCGTGGAACGCGCCGACTCGAGCGCGACGAACAGGTCGGCGCAACGGTGCTTCAGCGCCTGAAAGCTGCCGATCGGCCGGCCGAACTGGACGCGCTCACCGAGATACTTAACCGTGATCTCCAGACACCTGGCTGCCGCGCCAACTGCCTCACAGGCGAGCGCGACCGAGAGGATCTCCCGGGCACGCTCCACCGCGGCGGCGCCGGCATCTCCGGCCGGGGTCAGCAGGGTCGCAGGCGCGTCGCTGAGTCGTATGGTCGCCTGACGACGGGTCTGATCCATCGTCGCCTGCGCCTCAACAACAACCCCGTCCGCGGCCAGGTCAATGCCATAGAGCGCCGGCCCGTCGTCATCCTCAACGGCGGCGATCACGAACGCTGCGTGCGGGCCGTCCAGGACATGATCAAGCTGACCGTTGAGCGTCACGCCGGCGCGGGCGCCGGTTGACCTGACGCTGTTCTCACCCAGTGACACCGTCGCGACGCAGCCGCCGGTGATCCGCTCCAGCAGGGGCGCGGCCCGCTCAGCGTCAACATCGGGGCCGCCGAGCGCGTGTGCGGCCGTAACGGTCACGAGGAATGGGACTGGCACGAGGCTGCGGCCCAGCTCCTCCAGAGCGATCCCGACCTCGACAAAGCTTGCGCCGGCCCCGCCGTGCGCCGGGTCAATCGCAAGACCGGTGAGCTCCATCTCGCCCGTCAACCGCACCCAGACGGGGGCGGAGAAGCCCTCACCGCGCTCTGCCGCGTCACGAACCACCTTGCCGCTGGCATGGCGCTCGACGAAGCCCCTCAGCGTCTGCTGGAGATCGCGTTGCTCATCATTGAGAGTAAATTCCACGGCCGCTCAGCCCCTCGGAAGACCGAGCACCCGCTCGGCAAGGATGTTGCGCTGGATCTCGTTCGAGCCGGCGTAGATGGTGTCCGCGCGCGTGTACAGGAAGACAGCCTGCTCACGCGTGAGCTCGTAGGGCTCAGCCGGCAGGACGGTCGCAGCAGCTCCGCGTACATCGATGCCCAGCTCGCCCAGCCGCCGGTGCCAGTTCGCCCAGAGCAGCTTTGACACCGACGCGGCCGCCGGCTCGTTCGTTCCGAGCGTGCGCAGCGCCTGGTAGCGCATGACGCGCAGCTCGATCCATGCCTGGACAAGCCGCTCGGCAATCTGCGGGTCCTCGACGGTGCCGCTCTCACGGGCATCGGCGATGACCTGATCAAGCTCACGCTGGAAACCGACCTGCTGGGCGAGCGTGGCGACGCCGCGCTCAAACCCGAGCGTTCCCATCGCCACCCGCCAGCCATCTCCTGGCTCTCCGACCACATAGCGCGCTTCGGTCCGAGCGTCGTCAAAGAAGACCTCGCTGAACTCTGAGCTGCCGGTGATCTGGACGATCGGCCGGATGTCGACCCCTTCCTGATCCATCGGCACAAGCAGGTAGGAGAGGCCACGATGACGCTCGGAGTCAGGTTCGGTGCGAGCTATCACGAAGCACCAGTCTGCATGGAAGGCGAGCGAGGTCCACACCTTCTGACCCTCGATTGACCAGCTGCCGTCCTTCAATACAGCCTTGGTGCGGACCCCGGCGAGATCCGATCCAGCGCCCGGTTCGGAGTAGCCCTGACACCACATCTCCTCTCCCTTGAGCACGCCCGGCAGGAAACGACGCTGTAGCTCTTCGCTACCGAAGGCGACCAGTGTCGGAGCGAGCAGGTACTCGCCCATGTGATTGACCCGGCCAGGCGCGTCGGCCCGCGCGTACTCCTCCGCGAAGATCACCTGTTGCATCAATGTGGCGCCACGACCGCCGACGCTCTGAGGCAGGCCGAGGCCGATCCAGCCGGCCGCGCCGAGTGCCTGCTCCCACTCCGTGCGCAACTCAATCGCCTCGTGCTCACGCCCTGAGCCTCCGGCGCCACGTAGCTGTTCAAATTCGCCGCGGAGGTTCTGCGCGAGCCACTCGCGTACCTCGGCGCGGAACGCCTCGTCTTCAGCGGTGACCGACAGGTCCATCTGGCGCAATATACACAAGCAAGCGCTTGGTAGAGTAGTCACCATGACCGGGCCACGGCTCAACCTCGCGTTGGCGAACTACGGACAGGGCGCCCTCGATGGCGGGCGCGCCTCCGCCCGAACCGTTCTGGATCTGGCGGTCGCCGCCGACGCGGCCGGCATCGGTGCGCTCACGGTCGTCGACCACGTCGTGCTCGGTAGCGACCTCGCCGGGTATCCGTACGGAACGTTCCCGGGGCGCCCGGACGCTCCGTGGCTGGAGCCGCTCACGCTGCTGGCGGCGATCGCGGCAAGGACCGAACAGATCAGACTGACCACCGGCGTCGTGATCGCGCCGCTGCGCGGCGCCGCCGTGTTGGCCAAGACCGCCGCGACGCTCGATGTGCTCTCGAATGGGCGGCTGGATCTGGGAGTTGGCGTCGGCTGGCTCGCCAAGGAGTACGAAGCCGCCAGCCTGGAGTTTGCGCAACGCGGACGCCTGCTCGATGACACCCTGGCGGCTTGCTCCGCGCTATGGCGCGGCGGCCCGACGAGCTTCAGCTCGCCGCGACTGCGGTTCGACGATGTCTGGTGCAGTCCGCTGCCGGTCCAGCCTGGCGGTGTGCCGATCTGGATCTCGGGTGAACTGCATGAGCGCAACATCGCTCGAATCGTCCGCCACGGCTCCGGCTGGCTCGCGAGCCCCGATGCGACACTGGACCAAGTCCGTGCCGGCGCGGCGACAGTGCGCGCTAGGCTGGAAGCGGCCGGTCGCGATCCCGCTTCGGTGCGGATCCGGGTTGCGCTGCCGGTGTTGCGCGACAGCGTCGGCCAACCTCTGCTTGAGCGAAGCTTCGCGATCGTGCCGGAGCTGCTGGCGTTCGCTACGGACGTCCACACGCCACTCGCGGTGTGGTGTAGAGATACCTCGGAGGCTGACGAGCGCTGTGCCTCACTGGCGGCAGCCTGGAAAGGAGCAGTGGGTTGAGCGAGTTACGGGAGCACGGCATCGACGATTTCTCGAGCCGAGCCGGGGCGGCGCTTGTGACCGGCGCCAGCGGTGGACTCGGCGCCGCCGCGGCGCGGCTGCTGGCTTCACGCGGCGCAACGCTCGCGCTGACCTATAGGTCCAACGGGAACTCCGTGGAGCAGCTGGCGGCGGCGATTCGAGCCGACGGTGGCGAGGTCTCATGCCACCAGCTGGATCTTGTCGATGCCGGACGCTGTGCCGCTCTCGTGGCCGAGGTGGTGGACCGCCACGGAGCGATCCACACGCTGGTCCACGCCGCCGGCCCGCACGTCCCGCAACGTCACCTCAGCACAGTCCCCGTTCAGGACATGCGAGCCCAAATCGAGCAGGACGCCTCCGGACTCTTCAACCTCTTGAGCCCGGCGATACCGCAGCTGCGACGATCGCGGGGAGCGATAGTGGCGGTCACGACCGCGGCCACCGGCCGCTATGCCGTCCGCGACGGACTCTCCGCCGTGCCGAAGGCCGCCGTGGAGATGCTGATCCGTGCGATCGCGGCCGAAGAGGGCCGCTTTGGCATCCGCGCGAACTGCGTCGGTCCGGGCATGCTCAGCGACGGGATGGCCGAGCGGCTGATGGCGTCTGGTGACCTTGATCAGGTGGCGCTTGAAGCAGCGCGCCGGAACATCCCACTGCGCCGCTTCGGCACGGCCGCCGACATCGCCGAAGCCGTTGTATTCCTCGCATCCGACCGCGCCGGTTACATCAGCGGGCAGCTGCTGGCAGTCGACGGTGGGTACGGCGCGTAAGTGACCCTTAGCAAACGCTAACCAAGCAAGCGCTTGACAGAAGGGCGAACCGTGGAATACTCCTCTCACCAAGCAAGCGCTTGGTGAGAGGATTGCTGTATGGGTGCGCGAGTCGGTCCCCGGCACGCCACCGAGGTTCAATAACTTAGAGGAGAGGAAATGGGACTTCACTCGGCCCGTAGTCGGGCTTTTGTGGTGGCTGGCGCAATTGCGATAGCCGCCAGTGTTGGCACCGCTTCGGCAAAGTCGACAAGCAGCGCTTCGGCGCACAGCAGTGCCGGTTTCAGCGCCGCGATCGCGGCGAACAAGGCGTACGAGACTCGCCCGACGAGCATTGGCATCACCACCCCGGTGGGCGCCAAGATCCCGAAGGGCAAGACGATCGACTTCATCCAGTGCGGCGTCCCCGCCTGCGTGGTCGAAGGCAACATCCTGGCGGCCGCGACCAAGCTTCTCGATTGGAAGCTGGTCCGGATCAACGCCGGCACATCCGCGCAGCAGATCGCTGACGCGTATCAAACGGCGGTCACCAACAAGCCGTCCGCGGTGATCGGCTCGGGCTTTGACCGCTCGCTCTTCGCTTCAGAGATCGTGAAGCTGAAGGCCATGAAGATCCCGGTTCTGGAGGCGTTCGTCGCCGACTCAACCGGTAACGGCATCGACGTGGTCGGTGGGCCGAAGCTCAACGCCATCCAGGGCAAGGAAGAGGCCGACTACATCCTGGCCAGCACCACCAGCAAGTCGGCATCGTTCGGCTCCGTGGTCCCGAGCGGCTTCGCGAACATGGTTCAGGAAAACACCGCGTTCCAGAAGGAGATCAAGGCACAGTGCTCCGGTTGTTCGGTCACGCCGCTGATCGTCCCGGTGACCAGCATCGGCACTGACCTGCCGACGCGCGTGTCAACGTTCCTGACGGCCAACCCGAAGATCCTCTGGACGTGGCTCGGCTACGACGACATGGTGAGCGGCGTACCGGTTGCACTCAAGGGCGCAGGCATCACGAGCGCCAAGTTCTCGACGATCAGCATGAACGGAACGGTTGCCGACGCGATCAAGGGCGGCCAGGACGTTTACAGCGGTATCGGCGTGAGCTTCCCCGAGGTCTACTGGCGTGAGATCGACCTGCTGGCACGCATGTTCGCCGGCAAGTCGTATGCCGTGGATCTGAATGACGCGACCCTGCCGGTCTGGACGATCACCAAGTCCAACCTGCCGTCAAACGCTGGCGCGACCCTGTTCGCCAACGTGGTCACCTACCAGCAGCAGTTCAAGAAGCTCTGGGGTCTCGGCTAGCCCTTCACCGGCGCTCCTCCACCACCACCGGCCCGCCGGGACGCGCAAGCGTTCCGGCGGGCCTTTTTTGTGCGCTACCCACCGGCTCCAGCTGACCGCAGACCCTCAGCTAGCTGATCAGCGTGCGTGACTGCGCGAGCAGGGTGATGAAGCCGTCGGCGTCCGCCAGGTCAACGACGGGCAGCGGCCCGAGCTCGCCCGCGAGTAGGCCCGCATCCTTGGCCAGCAGGTCATCCACGAGCACGGCGAAGTGCTCGGCCATCCAGCTGGTGCCGGTGGCGGTAAGGATCACGTCCGCACAGTTGGCGGCGTCGATTCCGGCGCGGTCTGCCAACGCCATGCAGCTGGCGAATGCCGCCGCGTTGTAGGCGCCCAGCACGTTGTTGAGCAGCTTGACGACGGTCGCGTCACCGAATCGGCTGAAGCTGAATACGTTGTCGGCCAGCGTGCTCTTCAGAAACTCGCTGTCGCCAGGGTTGGCCTGGTCGCCTCCAACCATCACGGTCAGATCTCCGCGGCGCGCTCCGGCGCGTCCACCGGAGACCGGCAGCTCGATGACACGGAAGCCTTCGGCGCCGTAGCCACCGATACCCCGCGCGAACGCAGGCTCCAAGGTCGTGATCACATAGGCCACGCGGTCGCGCGTCGCACTCTGCGTTCGTAGCTCGTCGAGTACCGCCCCCGCCTGCGCGGTTGTGCGAACGCAGACGAAGATTTCGGCGATGTCGTCACTCAGCTCGTCAAGGCCGGCGGCCGCGCGCAGGCCCGTGAGTTCGTGCCATTCGGCTTGACGTGCCGGCGCTGGATCTATGCCCTGGGGTTTGGCGTCAACCTCGTGCAGCCTCAATGCGCATGCAAGCCCGAGGTCGCCGAGGCCGATCACCGCGACGGGATTCACCGGCCCACCGCCAGCGCCTCGACGACGCTTGCGCGGATCGCCTTGCGCATGGTCTGGCCGGTGGCAGTGGTGCGGGGGATCTCTGCGACCTCAACGACCAGACGTGGCTGCTTGTACCGCGCCAACCCACTCAGGTGCATACGAAGCTGCTCAGCGGTCGGCACAGCGTGGCCGGCCTGCGGAACCACCGCCAGGCAAACGATCTCGCCCCACTGCGGGTCTGGCACACCGATCACGGCGAGGTCTGCGATTCCGGCGAGCTCACGGATCGCGGCCTCCACCTCTACGGGCGAGACCCACTCGCCACCGGTCCGGATCGCCTCGCTCTTACGACCTGTGATGTAGAGGAAACCCTGCTCGTCGGTCCAGCCCAGGTCGCCCGTAAGATATCCGTGCTCGTCCAGCGCGGCCGCCGTCGCCTCGGGTAGATCGAGGTAGCCGTTCATCACGGCGGGGCCGGAGAAGATCACCTCGCCCTCTGGCGACAGCCGGATCCGGCCATGACTCACCGAGCGCCCGACACTGCCGCGGTGATCGGCGAGTTCGGCGTGCTCAAGCACCGCCATGCGTCCGGCTTCGCTGGCGCCGTATAAGACCCGGGTCCTCGCGTGCGGAAGCCGAGCGGCCAGCCGATCCAAGAGATCGTCCCCGAAACTCGAGGTACCTGTGTCCGCGTACCGCAGCGACGCGAGGTCGCCGTCCGTCGCCAGAACGCGCTCCCAGACCGCGGGGATGCAGTAGATCGCCTCAGGGCGCCGGCGCTCCACTGCGGTCGTCACCTCGCTGCCATCGGCTCGAGATACGAGGTGAACCGCGGTTCCGGCCAGCCACGCCTCGATCACGTAGTGCCAGCCACCGTAGTGGTAGAGCGGAAAGGTGCAGAGCACACCGGCAACGCCAGGCGCGCTGCCATCCGGTGCGGAACGCAACCAGCTGGCCCTGTGACTCACCAGCACGCCCTTGGGCTGTCCTGTGCTGCCGCTTGTCAGGTAGAGGATGTGAGCGTCGGCCTCGCTGACGGCGGCATCGTCGATCGACCCTCCAGCCATGCCCGAGGCAGCCCGCTCGAGCTGCTCGACCGCGAGCACCGCGACTCCCTCAAAGCTGCGGCCCGCGTCGAGACGTTCTGAATCGCAGACAAGCAGGCGCGGTCTGACGTACGCGGCGATCTGCGCCACGGCCTCAGCGTCAAGCAGCACGGAGACTGGGGCAAAGACCGCGCCCAGACGTGCACAGGCAAGCATGCCGGACAGCGATGCCAGGGCCGGCCCGGTCCACCACATCACGGTTTCCCCGTGGGCGACACCGTTCTGCGCAAGTACGCGCGCGAGCTGATTGGCAGCGACGTCGAGCTCTCCGAACGTGATCTGCTCGCTGCCCAGGGTCGCAGCGAGGGCGCCGCGCCCGCCTGGCTCGGACAGGGCTACGAGACTGTTGCCGATCAGAAGCGGACTGGACATGCGCTGTTTGGATAATATATTAAGTCTCCAATGTTGGACTCGACATCAGAACACGAACTCCTGATCCTTGGCATCGGCGGCCAGGGCATCCAGCTGATCGGCAAGACCCTCGCGCAGGCCGCGACGAGTTCTGGTCGCCACGCGATGCTCGCTGCCGAGTACGGCGGTGAGATGCGCGGCGGCCCCTCGCAGGCCACGGTGGTAATCGGCGAGCGTCCCCTGCGTTCGCTGCCGATCCTCGCCAGCGCGGGCAGCGCAATCGTGATGCACGACCGGTTCTGTGGCGTAGTGCCAGAACGCTTGCGCGCCGGCGGGCTGCTGGTCGTCAACTCCTCGATAGTCGACCCGGCGGCTGCAGGCGACGGCTACCGGGTGGGCGGCCTACCGGCCACCGACATCGCACGCGAACTCGGCAAGCCCCAGACCGCAGGCTTCATCATGCTGGGCGCTTTCAACGCCCTCACCGGCCTGGTGACACACGAGCAGCTGGTTGATGCCATGCGCTCACTGCTGCCCCCCTATCGCATCGAGCACGCTGACTCGAATGCGGCGGCACTGCTGGCCGGCAGCGACGCCGCCAGAGATCTTGAACTGAGCGGAACGGTGGCCGCATGAGCGCGACCGCTCCGGTGGCTGAGATGGCTCCGCTGGAACTGCTGGAGGGCAGTACCGCCATCGCGCGCGCCGCGATCCTCTCGAACTGCCGCTTCTTTGCCGGGTATCCGATGTCTCCCTTCACCGGTCTGCTCGAGAACATGGCGAAGCTGATGCCCGCCGCCGGCGGCGTATGCATCAACGCCGAGAGTGAGATCGAGGGCGTCAACATGGTGATCGGAGCCGCCTCCACGGGCGCCCGAGCGGCCACCGGCTCCTGTGGGCAGGGGATCGCACTGATGCAGGAGGCGGTGGCCGAAGCCGCGCTGAACGAGACGCCGTTGGTGATCTTCAACATGGCCCGCAACCAGCAGGATTACTTCCAGTGCACGCGCGGCGGCGGCTGGGGTGACTACCGGACACTGACGCTCGCGCCCAAGGATGTGCCCGAGGCAGTTGAGCACACACAGCTGCTCTTTCATCTCGCCGACAAATATCGCGCGCCGGTGATTCTCTACGGGGACCCGCTGATCGCGCAGACGCGCGTCGGCGTGCGCCTCGCAGCCCCGGACCTGGAGCCACTCGCGCCCAAGGACTGGGCGCTCGACGGAACCATGGGCGGCACCGGGAAATCCCGGCAGGTCTGGACCTGGGCGATGGGCAAGGTCACCGACCCGGGCCTTGGCCCCGACGGGCATTGGCGCGCAGTGGCGGACAAGTTCGAGATGATCGCCGCCGCCGAACAGCGCTGGGAATCGGCCTACGCCGACGAGGCCGAGACGCTCGTCATAGCGTTCGGTTCCGCCGCCAAGTTCACTGAATACGTCGTCGATGAGCTCCGCGCAGAAGGCCACTCGGTGGGATGGTTCCGGCCGATCACGCTCTGGCCGTTCCCCGGGGCGGCGCTGGCGCAGGCCACCCGCAGCTCGCGACGGGTCCTTGTGTACGAGCTGAACGCCGGCCAGATGCTCGATGACGTCCGCCAGTTTGTCCACGACCGCGACACCGTGCGCTTCATCGGCGGCGTCAGCATCCACGAGTCGGGGCTGAGCTACGGGCCGCTGCTCGATGCCCCGGTGCTACGCGATCGCATCCTCGCAGCGATGGCGCAGCCGACCGAAAGGTGAAAAGCAGATGTCCGTGATCAACACCCAGACACCGCCCACGGGACCGGCGCAGAAAGTCGCCGAGTTCCACACTCCGCTGATCCTCGGCGAGCACGGACTCTGTCCCGGCTGCGGCGAGCCGGTGGCGCTGCGGATCTTGCTTGAGACGCTCCAGGAGCTGAACCTGGTCCAGCGAACGATCGGCGTGGTGGGTCACGGTTGCTATGGAAGTTTTGTGCGGATCATGGACATCGACGTGTTGCAATGCCTGCACGGCCGTGCGCCAGCCTGCGCAACCGGCATCAAGCGGATGCGACCGGATACTGCCGTGTTCACGCTGCAGGGCGACGGGGACATGGTTAACGAGGGGCTGCAGGAGGTAATCCACGCGGCTGCACGCGGTGAGAACGTCACCTGCATCCTTTTGAACAACGGCGTCTTTGGCGATACCGGCGGCCAGCAGACCGCGACTACGGTTTTGGGTCAGCGCACCAAGACGAGTCTTGAGGGCCGCGACGCCGAGAAGCACGGCTACCCGATCCGCATAGCGGACATCGTGGCCAGCGTCGACGGTGCCGGGTACGTCGCCCGCGGGGCGGTCAACACGGCCCGAGAGGTGATGCGTACCAAGCGCCTGATCCGCAACGCCTTCGAGAGCCAGCTGGCCGGCGAGGGATTGAGCCTCGTTGAGATCCTGACGATGTGCCCGACCGGCTGGTTCGTAACCGCACCTGACGGCCCCGACTACCTCGAAAGTTCGATGACGGCCGCCTACCCGCTGGGCGTGTTGCACAGCC
This sequence comes from Solirubrobacterales bacterium, assembly GCA_003137075.1. Lineage (GTDB taxonomy): Bacteria > Actinomycetota > Thermoleophilia > Solirubrobacterales > Solirubrobacteraceae > Palsa-465. The sequence continues at coordinate 40,554 of PLES01000115.1, read as the reverse complement.
GCTCGGCGGAGGCGAATTGACGATGGCAGTTGCGGGTGGTCAGAGCCGGGAGGCGCTGATACGCGTCAAAACGAGCGACATCGTCGCGGAACGCCTGATCGAGATGCTCTTCGCAGGAGAGCTGCGCGCCGGGGATCGCATCGACCTCGACGCCATCGCGACGCGGTTCGGCGTCAGCCGGGCGCCGGTCCGCGAGGCGCTGCTGGCGCTGGAGCGTGACGGCATCGTCGAAGTTCCCTACCACCGTGGCGCCTTCGTATCGCGGTTCGACGGTTCAACGGTGCGCGAGGCGTTTGAGCTCTATGCGCTGCTGAGTGCGCTGACCACCGGCCGCGTCGCACTAGCACACGATGATGAGCTGCTGGCACGACTGGCCGCCGCCGGGCAGGAGGTGCAGGCGGCGAGCAGGATCGAGAGCTTTGAACGGGCCGCTCGCGAGTTCAGGCGGATCGTCAACACCGCTACAGCCGGGCCCCATCTGCGGGCGCTGCTGCGCACCTTCAGCGGCTTGGTGCCCGTTGCCTCACGGCTGTCAATGGACCGGTCGCTCGACGCCGAGCGCAGATTGATCGCACAGGAACTCGCGGCGATTCAGGCCGGCGACGTGCAGGGCGCCCGCGCCGCCGCGATCGAACACGTTCGGATGTTGTGCGACACCGCGCTCAGCACGCTGCGCGAACACGGTGTGATCGGCGTTGAGGAAGCGCAGACGACCCAGGACGGCCTGGCCGAGATGCTCTCAATGCTGGAGGCGCAGGCGTCATGAGCGTCGACTCCAAAGGCACGCTTGTAATCGACGTGGAGCTATGCAAGGGCTGCGAGCTGTGTATTGCCGCCTGCCCGCCGACGGTGCTGGAGATGTCTAGTGAGGTCAACGCGATGGGCTACCGGTACCCGGTGCTGCACGAGGGTTGCACTGGTTGCACTGCCTGCCAACTGGTCTGCCCGGACGCGGTCTTTGAGGTCTATCGCCTGCAGGTGTGACCCTCACACCATCCTGCGGGCGTCAGGCTCAAACCATCGTGATACCACCGTTGACGCTCAACACCTGACCGGTGAGGTAAGCCGCGGCCGGGGTGCAGAGGTAGCCGACGGCGCTGGCCACCTCGGCAGGCTCTCCCAGCCGGCGGGCAGGGATGGCGCGCAGCAAAGCCTCGCGCATGTTTCCGTGGCCGTCGAGGATCTCACGCGAACGAGCGGTGTCGATCACGCCCGGGCAGAGCACATTCGCCGTGACCCCGGCAGCGGCCACCTCGCGTGCGATTGACTTGGCGAAGCCGAGCAGCCCAGCCTTGGTTGCCGAATAGGCAGCCTCCCCAGCGGCGCCGGCCCGCGCGCTGTCCGAGGAGATGTACACGAGCCTGCCCCAACCACGCTCTGTCATCGGGCCCATCAGCTCACGCGTGAGCAGCATCGGCGCGCGCAGGTTGATCTGCCAGAGCTTGTCCCAGAGGGTCGTATCGCCGGCGGAGAAGCGCTCAACGTGAGCAAAGCCGGCGACGCTCACGAGGATGTCTGCCGGAGTTGAGCAGAGAGCCACCACCTCCGGCATCGATGAGAGATCGGCCGGGCGCAGTTCAACACCCTCCTGGCGCAGGGCCTCAAGGCCCGCCCCTGGAAGATCACTGGCGACCACGTCAGCGCCCAACTCGGCGAGTGCCGCGCAGACCGCTCGGCCGATGTCGCTCGCCGCGCCCGTGACCAGCGCGCGACGGTCAGAAAGCGGAAGCGGATCGACCACACCGTAACCCTACCAAGCACTTGCTTGCCTAGCGCTGCGGGCCGGTCTTGCCAGGCCACCAAGCAGCGCTCGCGCGTGTGAAATGATCCGCTGACCACGCCGGACACCGACGAGAACACAGAGGCTCAGAAGACCACATGAGTGAACTATCCCCCGAGCTACGCAGCCTGATCGAGTCCGGGCCACTCGCCCACCTGACCACGCTCAACGAAGACGGCAGCCCGCAGGTCACGTGCATCTGGATCGGGCTCGACGGCGCTGACGTCGTCAGCGGCCACATGAGCCACAAACGGCTGGTCCAGAACATCGAGCGCGACTCGCGAGTGGTGCTCTCGTTCAGCGCGCCGAAGGACCCCGGAGCTTTCCTGATCCCTTACGCGGTCCTGCGTAGCAGCGCCACGATCGAGGGCCCAAGTGAAGCTGCGTGGGAGCTGCTGGACCGGCTTGCCAAGACCTACATGGCGCATGATGCGACCTTCCCCGCACCGCGGGGTCCGGGATACCTCGCGCGCTACAAGGTCGAGCGCATCAGCGGCGTTGGCCCTTGGGAGGCCAAGCCGCACGCGTTCAAGTCTTAGAGCCTGTCGCAAAACTATGGCTGGCCGGATGCGTCCGTGGACACGGCGCAGGATCGCCACGCCTGTCCCTGGCCGATACCTCCAGTATCGGCTCTGGACAGCCGCGTCGCCCCGCTTGGTCCACGACCACCCCGGCCGACGCCCAAGTTTTGAGGCAGGCTCTTAGAGCCTGTCGCTCGCGCGGGTCAGGCGGTAACCGGGCGCGACGCCGCAGCCGCGGCGACCGCCCGCTCCACGGCGTTCACGTCGCGCACCGCGCCGGTGTCGGCCGAGGTCGCCATCGCCGCGTACGCACGCAGTGCCGGGGAGACGACCCGCTCGCGCAGATTCGGCACGTAGCCGGCGCCCGACTCGATCCGCTCGCGACGCTCCTGGAGCTCCTCGTCGGAGACCTCAAGCGTCATCTTGCGGTTCGGGATGTCGATCGAGATGACGTCGCCGTTCTCGACCAGCGCGATCGCGCCGCCTGATGCCGCCTCAGGCGAGACGTGCCCGATCGAGAGCCCGGAGGTGCCACCGGAGAAACGCCCGTCGGTGATCAGCGCGCAGGCCTTGCCGAGTCCCTTGCCCTTGAGGTAGGAGGTCGGGTAGAGCATCTCCTGCATACCGGGACCGCCGCGCGGGCCTTCATATCGGATCACCACCACGTCGCCGGGCTTGACGCCACCGCTGAGGATTACGTCAACCGCCGCTTCCTGGGACTCGACCACAACGGCCGGGCCGCTGAACTTGAGGATCGACTCGTCAACGCCCGCTGTCTTCACGACGCTGCCGCGCACCGCCAGGTTCCCGTAGAGGATCGCGAGGCCGCCGTCCGTGGAGTAGGCGTGGGCGACGTCATGGATGCAACCCTCGGCGGCATCGAGGTCGAGCGTTTCCCAGCGCTCGGACTGTGAAAAGGCCTTGGCCGAGCGCTTGCAACCCGGCGCGGCGTGGAACAGCTCGAGCGCGCGCTCTGAAGCCTTGCCGCTGCGCACGTCCCACTCATCGAGCCATTGGTCGAACCCGCGCGAGTGAACCGTGTGGACATCCTCGTTCAACATGCCCGCACGCCGCAGCTCACCGAGGATCGCCGGAATGCCGCCGGCGCGATGCACGTCCTCCATCAGGTAGGTGCCGCTCGGGGCGACCTTGCAGATACAGGGCACCCGGCGCGAGATCTCATCGATGTCCTTCATCGTGAAATCGAGCTCGGCCTCCTGGGCCGCCGCGAGCACGTGCAGGACCGTGTTGGTCGAGCCGCCCATCGCGATATCCAAGGCCATCGAGTTCTCGAACGCGGCACCGGTCGCGATCGCCCGCGGCAGCACCGACTCGTCGTCCTCGTCGTAGTAGCGGCGGCAGAGCTCCACGACTGTGCTGCCGGCGTCCTCGTAGAGCGCACGGCGCGCGGTGTGAGTCGCCAAGGTTGAGCCGTTGCCGGGCAGCGCCAGGCCAAGCGCCTCGGTCAGGCAGTTCATCGAGTTGGCCGTGAACATGCCTGAGCAGGAGCCGCAGGTGGGGCAGGCGGCCTCTTCAATCCGGGCGATGTCCTCGTCGGAGACGTCGTCAGCGACCGCATCGGCGATCGCGCTGATCAGGTTCAGCCCCTTGCGTACGGTCCCATCCACGAGCACCGTGGTGCCGCCTTCCATCGGGCCGCCGGAGACGAACACGGTCGGGATGTTCAGCCGCAACGCGGCGTTCAGCATGCCCGGGGTGATCTTGTCGCAGTTCGAGATGCAGACCAGCGCGTCGGCGCAGTGAGCGTTGACCATGTACTCGACGCTGTCAGCGATCAGGTCACGCGAGGGCAGCGAGTAGAGCATGCCGCCATGCCCCATCGCGATCCCGTCATCGACGGCGATCGTGTTGAACTCACGCGGGATCCCGCCGGCCGCCTGGATCGCCTCGGCGACGATCGTGCCAACGGGCTGGAGATGGGTGTGGCCGGGAACGAACTGCGTGTAGGAGTTCGCGACGGCGACGATCGGCTTCTGGCCGATGTCCTCCCGCGCGACCCCTGCGGCGCGTAGCAGCGCGCGGGCGCCGGCCATGTTGCGGCCGTGGGTGACTGTGCGAGACCTGAGCTGGGGCATGTAATTAGGCTAGCGGCCCTGCGAACCCGGGCCAAGCCTCACCCGAGGCCGAGCTTGTGAACCTTGTGCCAGTCGTCAGCGAGCAGCGCCCAGCGCTCGTGGTCTCGCCAGCGCCCACCGATCTTCAGGTACCGAGGCGAGAACCCCTCGCGCTTGAAGCCGGCACCACTGGCGAGCGAGATCGAGGCCTGATTGCCGGGCTGGATATTGGCCTCGAGACGATGCAGATGCAGCTCTGAGAAAGCGACCCCAAGTGCCAGCTGAATGCCCTCGCGCATGTAGCCCTTGCGGGCGTACTTCTCGCCTGCCGCGTAGCCGAGATAGGCGCTCTGCAGCGAGCCGCGTGCGATCTGCGAGATGTTGAAGAAGCCGATGATCGCGTGGTCGGCGAGCCGGCAGACCAGCAATGCCTCAAAGTCGGGCCGGGAGCTGTCCTCGATGTAGGCGCTGAATCGCGCCGAATCAGTTGGGGCGCTCGCCCAGGGTCTGTGAAAGCCGCGACTGTCCTGCATAAGCGAGGTGAACTCAGCCTCGTCGACGCGCTCCGGATTGCGGATGTAGACCCGGTACGGCATCGCTGTCAGCCGGCGAGCACTCGCTCGACACGGTAGGTCAGCGCCTCACACGCGAGGTCCTCACTGACATTCAGCGGCAGGCGCAGACGCGTGTCCTCGATCAGCTCAACAGCGGCGCGCAGCGCCTGCGGATCGCTGCCGTGCCCGACCTCCGCATCGCCCTCGAGCAACGCCAGGCGGTCACTGTTGCGCACCAGATCGCTCGCGCCCCAGCTGAGCGCGGCCAGGTCCAGCAGCCAGGTCTCGGCGAGACTCAAAGCCAGATCGAGCGCCTGGGTCTCGACCCTGCGACGGCCGCGCTTGACGCGGTCACCCCAGTCGGTCTCCACGCGCTTCTGCTCCTTCTTCGGATACATCGCGATCTCCACGTCTGCGCGCGCCTGGAGCTCGTCGCTGACGCGCTGACCGCGCGCCTTGACCGCCTCGAGCAGCCCGACCCATGGCGTGGTCCGGCTCGCCTCACCGGCCAGCGCCTGGCGCACCAGCGTCTGGGCACGGTCTCGCAGCAGCGTGCCTTCCGCCGCGGCTAACACGTGTGCGACGCCGGCGTCGCCGAGGCTGAGTCGCGCATAGGCCTCCGCGGTCGCCGGCGCGACGCCGGAGCTGACCAGATCAGCGGCTATCTCCGCTGCGCAGGGCGCATCAAAACGCACCACCTGGCAGCGCGAGCGGATCGTCGGCAACACATCCGCGAGTCGATCGGTGATCAGGATCATGTGCACATACGAGGCCGGCTCCTCGAGCGTCTTCAGCATCCGGTTGGCGGCCTGGTCGCCGAGCTGGTCGGCGCTTTCAATCACGAATAGGCGACGCGAGGACTCAAACGGGGTCTTGCTGGCGGCAGCCACGACCGGCTCGTCGATGTCGCTGACGAGGATCTCGTGCGCCCCGCTGGGCACGACCCAGGTCAGGTCAGGGTGTGTCCCGGCCAGCGCGCGCGCATGCGCGCTGGCTTCGTCGGCGGCGCCCTGAGCGAGCAAGGCGGCGGCGATCTCACGTGCGAGCTGACGTTTGCCCGAGCCACCCGGACCGTGGAAGAGGTAGGCGTGCGAAGGGCGGCCGTCGGGCTCCAAGACCGGCGCGAGCACCGCGTTCGCGTTCGGGTGTCGCTCAAGCGCCTTCAGCATCCCAAGATCCTAGTCCGGGAGATCCTGCGCGGGCGCTACCGTGCGGCTCAATGAGCGCGCGGGGGAGATTGATCACGATCGAGGGCGTCGACGGCACCGGCAAGACGACGCTAGCCACCGCCCTGCTCGGGCGTCTGACCGACCACGGTGTCGATGCCCGGCTCATGCGCGAGCCGGGCGGAGTCGAAACCTCTGAGCGGATCCGTGAGCTGGTCAAGGATCCGGAGCTGACGGTCGGGCCCCGTGCCGAGGCGTTGCTCTACGCGGCCGCCCGGGCACAGCTCGTCGACCAAGCGCTGCTGCCGGTGCTCGAGTCCGGGGCGTGGGTTCTGCTCGATCGCTTCGTCGACTCGTCGCTCGCCTACCAGGGGGTCGGGCGCGGGCTCGGAGTTGACGCGGTCCGGGATTTGAATCGCTTCGCGACCGCCGGCTTGACACCGGATCGCACGCTGTTGCTGTCGCTCGACTCGCAGCTCGCCCGTGCGCGCGCGTCCGATAGGGGGGCCGCGGCCGGCGAGGCGCCGGACCGGCTCGAACGCGAGGGAGACGAGTTCTTTGTGCGAATCCGCGAGGCGTATCTCTCACTCGCCGCCGCTGAGCCCGAGCGGGTGCGGGTGCTCGACGCTTCGCAGGCGCCGAGCGCGGTTGTAGATCAGGCACTCGCCGCGCTCGGCGATTTGTTACCCGGGTAGCACGCCGGCGCGGTCAACAAAAAGACGGCTCGACCCGCGCGCAGCCTGTACAACCCCTACCGCCAGCAGTTCTCGAACGCGAGAGTTGGAGTTGTGCCTGTCCTACCTGTACGGCTCCGAACCTCCCGGCGAGGCCATGGTTCGCGTGGGAGTTGTGCAGGTTCGGACTGGTCGCGACAGTTTCAGGTACCGGCGGGCGTCTTGTAGCCGTCCGGGAGCGCCTGGTGGAAGGCCCAGGCGTCGGCGATCATCGTCTCGAGGTCAGGCTTGCGCGGCTGCCAGCCGAGTTGCTCGCGGATCTTGCGGCCGTCGGCGACAAGTTGCGCCGGGTCGCCGGGGCGACGCGGCTTGTCCTGCGAGGGGATCTTCTGGCCGGTGACCTTTTCAACCGCGGCCACCACCTCCCGCACGGAGAAGCCGCTACCGGTGCCGAGGTTGAAGATGCGGTGCTCACCGGCGCGGGCACCGTCGAGCGCCAGTGCGTGTGCGTCGGCCAGGTCGTCGATGTGGATGTAATCCCGCACCGCGGAGCCGTCGGGCGTCGGGTAGTCGGTGCCAAGGATGTCGACGCTCTCGCGCTTGCCCTGCAGCACCCGCAGGATGTTGGGGATCAGGTGCGTCTCGGGTTCGTGGTCCTCGCCGACATGCCCGCGCGCGCCGGCGACGTTGAAGTAGCGCAGGCTGACCGCACCGAGCCCGTGGGCGACGCAGAAGTCGGTGATCATGTAGTCCACGGCGAGCTTGGAAGCGCCATAGGCGTTAGCCGGGCGCGGGGTCGCGTGCTCGTCGATCGGCACCACGTCGGGCTGGCCGTAGACCGCGCAGGTAGACGAGAAGACCAGCCGTGGGATCCCCGCCGTGATCATTGAGTTCAGCAGGTTGAGCGAGCCCAGCACGTTGTTCTCGTAGTACAGCTCGGGCCGCTCCACCGACTCCCCGACCAGCGCCAGCGCTGCGAAGTGCAGCACGCCGTCGAACGGGGTCTGCGTCTGCGTGAGCAACGCATGCACCGCCGGCCCGTCGCGCAGGTCGATGACCTCGAGCGTTGCCTGCGGCGCAACCGCCTCGCGGTGGCCGCGCTCAAGGTTGTCGAGCACGGTGAGGTCGTGTCCCTGCTCGATCAGCAGGCGTGAGACGATCGAGCCGATGTATCCGGCGCCGCCGGTGACGAGCAGTTTCATATCGAGCCAGTCTGCCTGAAGCCGATGACAGGTGCATGACCCATCGGGATGGACCCTTAGAATCGATGACCGGATGAAGAGTGCGCGATGAGCGACGATCCAGCTGAGTTCGAACTCGTCGAGTTTGAACAGGTTGAGGCTGCGCCCGGCACGGCGCTGCTGCGGATCGCGGCGCGGCCTTCGCGAGTCGCCGGCAGTGGCCCGCTGACGCTCGTGATCCACGACGGCGAGCGCGAGTATCGCCACCCGCAGCTGCCAGCTCTGCCGGGCCCGCCCGGGCTGATCCGTGCGGCCTTCTCGGCGCCCACGGATCACGTCGGGCGCGGCGTCATGTTCGCGCTGGAGATGGCCGACGGTTCGACCGAGCGCCTGCCGGCGCCGTCGCGACGGCGACCCGGTCCGGGCACGGCGAGTGAGGCTCGCGGACTTGGCGCTGGTAGTACGGATGGCAGTGCCGCCGCGGCGCGACGTGCTCGCGCACAAGAGGTTGAGAGCTCTCGCCTGGCGGAGGCTGAGCGCCGCGCCGAGGCCCGGCGGCTTGCGATCACCGAGCTCGAGCGGCGGCTTCAGGTCGAGCGTGAACGCCGTCACACGATCGAGGCTGACGTCGGGCGGCTGCGAGCCGACCGTGAGGCGGCCGTCGCCGAACGTGACGAGGCTGTGGCCGACCGTGACGCGGCGATCGCTGACCGCGATCAGGCTGAGGCGCGTGCGCGGGTCGCGGCCGCTAGAGCAGGGGCGCTGGATGCGCAGATCCGTGCCACCGCCGACGCCGCCGAGCATGCGCAGGAGACGCTGAAGAGCGACCTTGAGGAGAAGAGCGGCGAGCTTGAGCGCGTGCGCGCCGCTGCCGAGCTGGCCCAGGCGCGTGCGCATACGAGCCGTCGCGAGGTTGCCGAGCTCGATGAGCAGTTGGCGCACGCCCAGGCTCAGATCACGGTGCTCGAGGAAGCGATGGCGAAGCGCCGGCGCGAGGCCGAGGGCGATTCGCAGCACGCCGCCGCGGAGCTCGCGGCCGCGCGAACGCAGACACTCGAGGCCCAAGCTCAGATAGCCGTGCTTCAGGAGCAGCTGGCTGAGCTGCGCGGCCTTGCCGAGCAGGCCGACACCGAACACGGCTACGACCTCGAGACCGCACAGGCCCGGATCGATTCGGCGCACGCCGAACTCGAGGTCGCACGGCTAGAGATCGGGACCCTGCGGCAGCAGAGCGCCGAACTCGAGTCGACGCTCGGCGAGCTCGACGGCGTGCTCAGCACACGCGCGGCGGAGATTGAGCTGCTGCGGGTCGCGGTTGATGAAACGGCAACGCGGGCTGCCGCCGACGCGACAGCCCGCGTCGGACAGCAGCTGGCGCTCGAGCTCGAGGCGGCCGCCGCCCAGGGCGAGCAGCTGCTGGCGGCCCACGCGACTATCGAGCTGTTGGAGACCCAGGCCGCCGGCGAATGGCAAGTGCTGGAGCACGCCCTTGGCAAGATCGCGGCCAGCGAGGCCCGTGCGAGCGCGGCTGAAGCCGCGCTCGCCGCGCGCACCGCAGACCTCCGGGACTTCGGCGCCAAGGTCCAGGAGCAGATCCAGCTGGTCAACCAGAACCGTCAGGAGTTGGTTGACGCCGCCGCGCAGAACGAAGCCGAACTGGCCGCGCAGCGCCAGCGCGCCGACACGCTCGCGGCAGAACTGGAGGCGCTCAAGAGTGCCGCGTCGCTCGCGGCGGACGAGATGGTCAGCGCCAGCGAAGCCGCGACCCAGGCACGTGCCGAGAGCGAGACTCACAAACGCCGCGTTGCCGAGCTCAGCGCCTCACTGGCGTCGGCAGAGCGCACGATGCGCGAGGCCAGCGATGCGATCAGCGCGCACGAATCCAAGCACCGCGAGATCCGGGACGCGCTCAAAGCTGAGACCGAGCGCCGCGTGCGCGCCGAGGAGGCGCTGCTCGCTGCGAGCGCCGAGCGCCTGCTCGCGTCGGAGTCTGTGGCGCTGGAGGCAAGCGCCCGTGAAGCGGTTGAGGTTCGCGCCGCGCGCCTCTCAGGTGAACGTGATGAGCTTGAGGCGCAAACCGAGAAGCTGTTCTCGCGGCTTGCAGACGAACACGCTCAGGCCGAAGCTCAAAAAGACGTTCTGCGCCATCTAAGCTAGGTGTAGGGCAAAAACGTTCCGTCAGGCGGTCTTTCCGTCCGACCCCTATGGGAGGGTTTGCTGTTACCCCCTCAGCGAGTCTGGAGCCGAGGAAAAACTGCCGAAGTAGCGGAAAACGAAGGAGATCGCAGGCATGGCCGACGCGTCGCAAACCTCATTCACGGATAGCCAAACAGCGCAAGGCCTCTCGATCGAGCGGTACTTCACCAGTGATGGCAAACATCCTTTCGATCAAGTCGAATGGGAGCTGCGAGACGCCCGCATCGGCCATGGCGGCAAGGTCTCCTTCGAGCAGACCGACGTCGAGTTTCCGAAGAGCTGGTCGCAGAACGCGACCAACATCGTCACCCAGAAGTACTTCCGCGGGCGTCCGGACTCAGCCGAGCGCGAGCGCTCGGTCAAGCAGATGCTGACGCGCGTCGCCGGGACGATCGCCAGCTGGGGCGCTGAGCGCGGCTACTTCGCGACCAACGAGGACACGCTGGCGTTCGAGCACGAGCTCACCCACATCCTTCTGCACCAGATGGCGGCGTTCAACTCGCCGGTCTGGTTCAACGTCGGCTGGCATCCGGTCGGCAGCCCGAAGATGCAGGCCAGCGCCTGCTTCATCCTGTCCGTCGAGGACACGATGGAGTCGATCCTCGACTGGAACACCAAGGAAGGCATCATCTTCCGCGGCGGCTCGGGCTCAGGCATCAACCTTTCCCGCATTCGTGGCTCCAAGGAGGAGCTGAGCCGCGGTGGAACCGCTTCGGGCCCGGTCTCGTTCATGCGCGGCGCCGACGCGTGGGCCGGTTCGATCAAGTCAGGCGGTGGCACCCGCCGCGCCGCGAAGATGGTGATCCTCAACGTCGANNCAGAACGCGAACAACTCGGTGCGCGTGACCGATGAGTTCATGCGGGCCGCTGCCGCCGATGAGGACTGGCATCTGCTGGCGCGTAACACCGGTGAGCCGGTCGGTGAGCCGATCAAGGCCCGCAAGCTGCTGGAGGAGATCTCCGAGGCCGCTTGGCGCTGCGCGGATCCGGGCGTGCAGTACGACACCGAGATCAACAAGTGGCACACCTGCCCGAACTCAGGGCGGATCAACGGCTCCAACCCGTGCTCTGAGTACATGCACGTCGACGACTCGGCCTGCAACCTCGCCTCGCTCAACCTGATGAAGTTCCGCCGCACCGACGGCACCTTTGACATCGAGTCGTTTCAGCGCGCAGTGGACATCGTCTTCCTCGCGCAGGAGATCGTCGTCTCGCCGTCTAGCTACCCGACTGAGCAGATCACCGCGAACGCGCGTGCTTTCCGCCAGCTCGGCATGGGCTACGCCAACCTCGGTGCCTACCTGATGGCTGACGGTCTGCCCTATGACTCCGATGAGGGTCGTGGGATCGCAGCCGCGGTCACGGCGCTGATGACCGGCCGCGCTTACCTGCGCTCGGCTGAGGTCGCCGCGGCGATGGGTCCGTACGCGCGTTACGCGGAGAACCGCGAAGAACACAACGGCGTCATGCGCATGCACCGTGACGCGGCGTATGAGATCGAGGACGCGCAGTGCTCGGACACGGAACTGCTGACCGCCGCCCGCACGGTTTGGGACAACGCGGTCGCGGCCGGCGAGGTGTTCGGTTACCGCAACGCGCAGGCGACGGTGCTCGCGCCGACCGGAACGATCAGCTTCCTGATGGACTGCGACACCACCGGGGTCGAGCCCGACTTCTCGCTGGTCAAGTTCAAGGAGCTGGTCGGCGGCGGGCAGATGACGATCGTCAACAAGACCGTGCCGCTGGCGCTTGAGACGCTCGGCTACAGCGATCAGCAGATTGAGCAGATCGTCGCCTACGTCAACGAGCACGGCACGATCGTGGGCGCGCCCGACCTCAAGGATGAGCACCTGCCGGTGTTCGATGTGGCGGTCGGCGAGCGGGCGATCTCGCACATGGGTCACATCCAGATGATGGGCGCGGTGCAGCCGTTCATCAGCGGCGCCATCTCAAAGACGGTCAACATGCCCAACGACGCGACCGTCGCCGACATCTCCGACGCATACACCAAGGCTTGGGAGCTAGGCGTCAAGGCGCTCGCGATCTACCGCGACGGCTCAAAGACGGCTCAGGCGCTGCGCACGGACGCACAGCAGGACGCTCCCACCCCCGTCGACGTCGACGCGCAGATTCAGAAGGCAGTCACGGCGGCGCTTGCGACCACGGCGCCGCGGCGCAACCGCATGCCACGTGAGCGGGAGTCGATCACGCACAAGTTCTCCGTCGGTGGCCACGAGGGCTACATCACCGCCGGCAAGTACGAGGACGGCACCATCGGCGAGATCTTCCTGACCGACATCGGNNAAGTTCAGCTACATGCGCTTCGAGCCGGAAGGCATGACGACCAACCCGGAGATCCCCTTCGCCAAGTCGATGCCCGACTACATCATGCGCTGGCTTGCCTCCCGCTTCCTGGATGCAGACGTCCAGGAGGACCTCGGCATCCTCACCCCGGAGGTCCGCTCTCGCAAGCTCGCGCAGGACGCGGCCACCTCGTACCTGGGTGACACGGCCGGCCCGGTAGCACCGGCCGCCCCAAGCGCGCCGATCCAGGTCCAGATGCACATGCCGGCTCCGGCGCCGGCGACCAGCGCATTGACCGACAGCCCACCAACCCTGCCCGCCAAGAACTTTGGCCTGGACCTCGGCCCGGGTTGCCAGCAGTGCGGCGGCATGATGCAGCGCACCGGCGCTTGCTACACGTGCTCGAGCTGCGGCTTCAACACCGGCTGCGGTTGATGATCTCTGCGCAGTAAGAAGACTCGAAGTGCCGGGGGCCCCAGCAATGGGGCCCCCGGTTTTCATATGACTTAAAGTGCTCGTGACTCCGGAACTCGACTTGTTGCCTGGGCCGCCTGCGAGCGTGCTTGTGCACCGCATGAGAGCGCGAACGCTCAACTAGCACGCCGGTGCTTACGGGAGCCAGCCGTCGCGATACGCGGTTGGCTGAGGTCTGGGCAGACCGGCATAGGCCTCTTCTGGGTCAGCCGTCTCGGTCTCGACGCTCGCCCTGTGGCGCGCCGCGACAGCGTCGAACGGGTACGCGCCCCAGTCGGCGCCCGAGGCGTGCTCGCGGGTACCAACTGCCAGAACGACGCTTGGACCGTGGCCCGCGCCGACAATGACGTGCGCGGCCCGTGCCGGACAGTGAACGAAATCCCATGGCCGCAACTGCCGTTCCTCGCCCTCGATGACAAGCACGGGCTCGCCGGCGAGCACGACGAAGTCCTCCTGATCCTTTTCCCAGTGGTAGCGAGCCATCGCCTCCCCAGGCTCAAGCACACTGAGGTTGATACCGAGCTGAGCAAAGGCCGTCTCGCCTTCAAAGTCGACATACGCCGTGCGTCCCTCGGCGTGGTGCCACCTCGCGTCGCGGGCGTTAACGACGAACCAACCATCCCCGACCGGGACAAGCCCTTCAGGAGTCTGCTTGAGCTGAGCGGGCTGGAGCACAGGACGATGTAACCATCCGATGCGGCGGCTTCCACGCGATCAGCCACGCGCGAACCTTGAAAGGGATCGCTAGGCGCGGCCGGCTCACCCGCGTTCGGCAGGTCCGCTAATGGGCTGCGGTCACAGCCACCAGAACAGACTGGGTCGGGTTTGACGCGGAATGGACGGCGGTGCGATCGCTAGCAAGCACTCAACGTCGCGCGCGCGAAGCCCAAGCAACGGTCGACGCGCCGCAGGTCCGTGTAGCCGAGCAAGGCCTCGTCGGTTGCTGAGCCGCCCGCGAGACCGCAGAATCAGGCGGACTCCATGCCGCCCTCCGAAGGGCATGTGATCCGGGAACGGTCCGTAGAGCTCGTGAATCTGTTCGACGTCGCTCCAATTCACGAAAAAGCCCGGCAGCCCGACCCAGGCAAGGAACGATGGATTTGGCGAAGCCGCGACTCCATCCGAGTCGACTGTGATTCGGACAAATGGACGCGACACTCCCAGCCCCGCAAGGTATAGACCGCTGGTGAACTGCCCGGAACGCTCGGATGACACGCGCCGATTCAACCATGGCGTGAGGTCGCCAAAGCAAGAGCCGCCGTTGCTGGAGCCGAAGCGCAAAAGCACTGGTGTCGGGAGACGAGTCGCCCAGTCCCTTCGGCGGAGTCGGTCGCTCAGGTTTGTCCGCGCATGCCAGGATGTGCCGCGTGGATGCTCAAGCGGGGCTAGGGGTCTTTGAGGAGCGTTGTCGGCTTAGCGCCGAGGCGTTGGACGAACTCAGCCGTCGGCTGAACGGCTATCGCGCGTCCGCGGACCTCGGGCCGGGCTGGGGCCGAGGTGTGCCTGGCGACTGGCTTAGCGCCCTCCTCGATGACTGGCGAAGCTTCGACACCGACCGCTTTCAACTCCGGCTTGATGCCATGCGCCAGCAGCGCGTCGAGGTCGCCGGCCAGACGCTGCACCTGGTGCATGTCGAAGGTCGGGGTTCAAGCCCGCTGCCGTTGCTGCTCACCCACGGGTGGCCTGGCTCATTTCTGGAGTACCTGAACGTGCTCCCTCTCCTTGTTGACCCGGGCGCGCATGACGCGGACCCCGCCGATGCGTTCACGGTTGTCGTCCCGTCGTTGCCCGGCTACGGGTTCAGCGGACCGCCTCCGGCTACAGGAGTAACGGGACGCGAGGTCGCGCGGCTGTGGCACCAACTGATGACGGTAGGCCTCGGATATGACCGCTTCGTCGCACATGGCAGCGACCTTGGGGCAGGCGTCACGGCCTGGCTCGCAAGAGACCAACCCGAGACCGTTGCTGCGATCCACCTGGCCACGCCCGGGCTTGCCGTCGTGCCTGGCGTGCGGACCGAGCGCGAGGAGAGCTTCGCACGCGCGGTGCAGGAATGGACCGCTGAGGAAGGCGGATACATGCATGAGCACGCCACAAAGCCGGCAACCCTCGGAGCGGGACTGTCAGACAGTCCCGCTGGGCTGGCCGCGTGGATCGGCGAGAAGGTCGTCGCCTGGAGCAGCACCCGGCCCGATGGCAGCCCGGCGTTCGACCGTGAACTGCTCTTGGCGACGCTCACGCTGTACTGGGCCACTGAGACGATCACGACCTCGCTACTGCCTTACTGGGCACACCGCCACATCGCCGGCGCGGCATTTACGGCTGAAGATGTGTCGCCGGTCCCAACAGCGATCAGCATTTTCGGTGGTGAACGAATCCCATTTCCCAAGCCACCCCGAGAGCTCGCCGAGCGCTACTACAACGTCACGTCCTGGGCCGAATACCCCACCGGCGGCCACTTCCCCGCCGTCGCCGAACCGCAACTGCTAGCCCGCGCCCTGCGCGACGCGTTCCGCCCGATGAGACACCAGAGCTGAAAGCACGCCGCGATCTATTTTGCTCCAGGACAATCCGCGCGCCCACGACTGTTCTGGCAACGTGGGTGTCGCTGCCCAACCTCGATCGATCCAGCACTCTCGCGTCTGGCCGGCGGAGTCCTGGTTTGGAGAACGGTCGTGAACGACGCGGCGTTGCCATTAAGACTTCTCGTGCGGCCCGAGGAGTGAGAGGTGCACAACTCCTACCTGTGTGTTGCTCTGAGTCGATGAGTCGCAGTTGTGCCGGCCTGGGCGACCCAAACGCGACACCCAGCCTCCGCGAGTGGTTGCGGTAGGAGTTGTGCTCGTTAGCGTCGGCGTCTGGACCAGGGGCCGGATGTACGCACCGCACCGCACCACACCGCACCGCACCGCACCGCACCGCACCGCACCGCACCGCAGCGACCAAAAACCAGAAGCCGAACGCTGCTCGCGCTTCGCGCCGCCAACGGCTTAGGCGTATAGGCGAGCCCCTGAACGCCTGATCTATCCTGAGTCTGGTGACTTCGAGACGCGGAGAGCTGCTTTGAGCACGTCGGAAGGCACGATGTTGGCGGCTCGCTATCCGACCGGCGGGGAAAGCGCGGGGGCACTCGCGGTCGTTGAGATGGCTCGGCCAGAGCCGGGACCCGGCGAGGTGCTGGTTCGGGTCCGCGTGTCCGGCGTTAACCCCACCGACTGGAAGGTGCGACGCACGGGCGGCAACGCGAAGGTGGCCGAAGACGTCGTGCCCAATCAGGATGGGGCCGGCGAGATCGTCGCTGTCGGTGATGGCGTCGATCCTGGTCGTGTCAGCGAGCGTGTGTGGCTGTGGGAGGGCCAATGGCAGCGGCCTCAGGGCACCGCGGCGCAGTGGATCGCCCTACCGGCTCACCAGGCGGTGGCGCTGCCCGCGAATGCCAGCTTTGGGCTCGGCGCCGGCCTCGGCATCCCGGCAATCACGGCTCATCTCTGCCTGTTCGCAGATGGCCCGCTCGCCGACGCGCAGGTCTTGGTCCACGGCGGCGCCGGCGCGGTTGGGCATGCTGCGATCGAACTCGCACGCTGGCGCGGCGCACGCGTCGCGACAACCGTGAGCTCCGATGAGAAGGCCGAACTTGCGCGAGCCGCCGGCGCCGAGCTGGTCGTCAACTACCGCTCAGAGCCCGCCGCAGATGTCATCCGCGAGTGGGCCGCAGACGGCGTCAGCCGAATCGTCGAGGTGAATCTCCCCGCCAACGCCGCATTGAATACCGAGGTTCTGGCAGATGGTGGGGTCGTTTCCTGTTACGTCGCGCCGGACCGGAGCGTGGAACTGTCGCGATCACTGATGGTGCTGAACGCGCATTTCTCGTTTGTGCTCGTGTACACAGCTCCGCTCGAAGCGAAGCTCGCCGCCGTTGCTGACATCTCCCAGGCTTTGCGGGAGGGTGTTCTGACCGCCCTGCCCGAACACCGCTTCACGCTGGAACAGATCGCGGCCGCCCATGACGCCGTGGAGCAAGGCGCCACCGGCAAGGTGCTGGTAGAGATCCCCTGAACAGCTGGATCTGCGCCCCGCCACGGATGCGGCACGCGTCAGCGAAGCTGTGCTGCGGACTTCAGCCCGAAGAGGCGACGGCTATTCGTCGTCCTGTAGCCGCCAGCCCGGGTCGCCAGGCAGGTCGATAGCGCGCTGCGGTCCCCATGATCCCTTCTTGTAGCCCGTGGCTTTGGGAGGGTTGTCGATCAGCGGCGCGCAGACCTCCCAGATCCGCTCGATCTGGTCCGAACGCGTGAACAGCAGCCTGTCCTTCAGCATCACGTCATGAAGCAGGCGCTCGTAGGCCTCCAAGCCGTCGGGCTTGCCGAATGCCCGCTCGATGTCGAGCGTGAACGCGG
This sequence comes from Solirubrobacterales bacterium, assembly GCA_003137075.1. Lineage (GTDB taxonomy): Bacteria > Actinomycetota > Thermoleophilia > Solirubrobacterales > Solirubrobacteraceae > Palsa-465. The sequence goes on along the minus strand of PLES01000115.1, from coordinate 23,232 downwards.
CGCGGCCGAGGTCGAGTTTTGGCCCCGGGACCTTCGCCTCGACATCGATCCAGATCTTCGGGTCGTCGGATAGCTCGAACACGAGCTCCGATGGACGTCGCACCTCGTCCGGATCATGATTGGCAAACATCTGCAGCGGCGCATCGGCGAAGCCGACCGTGACGGTGCGCCTGCCCGCCGCCATCGCTTTGCCGGTCCTCAGATAGAAGGGGACGCCAGACCAGCGCCACGAGTCGACGAAGACCTCAAGCGCGACGAAGGTCTCAACCTCGGACTTGGGATCGACGTCGTCCTCACCTCGGTAGCCGCGGTACTGCCCGTAAACGGCCCGCTCAGGATCGAGCGGTCGCACGGCTTCGAACAGTTTTGTGCGCTCCGCATGCAGCGACTCGGCGTCGATCCGTGACGGCGGTTCCAGCGCCACGATGCCGAGGATCTGCATCAGATGCGTGACGACCATATCCCGGAACGCGCCGGTCTCCTCATAGAACGCGGCGCGGCCCTGGATGTCCAGATCCTCCGGCACGTCGATCTGCACATAGGAGATGTGGTCCCGGTTCCAGATCGGCTCGAAGATGCCGTTCGCGAACCTCAGCGCGAGGATGTTCTGTACAGGCTCCTTGCCGAGGAAGTGATCAATCCGGTAGATCGACTCCTCCTCGAGCACCCCGTGCAGGGTCGCGTTGAGCCGCTTTGCGCTGGCGACGTCATGGCCGAACGGCTTTTCGACCACAAGCGAGCAGTTCTCGGCGATCTTCGTCTTACCGAGCATCTTGACCATGTCCCCCATGGCGCCGGGCGGGACCGAGAGGTACACGAGCCGCTCACCTTTAGCGTCAATCTCGGACTCAGCGGCGCTTACCGCGGCGGCAAGCTCCGACCCGTCGTCCGCACTCGACGCGACGAAGCTCAGTTTCTTCGAGAACGCCGCCCAGTGCCCGTCGAGTTCCATGCGACCGTGGGTACGCAGTGCCTCTTCAACGTGCGCGACGAAATCCTCAGGCGTGTGGCGGCCGGAGCCGATGATGCGGAAGTCGTCCGGCATCATGCCGGCGCGGTACAGGTGGAACAGCCCGGGCAGCAACTTGCGGCCGGCAAGATCCCCGGTCGCACCGAACAAGACGAGCACTCGGTTGGACGGCGCTTCGAATCCCTTTGTCATCGATCCGTCTCCTCTTTGGGTTGCAGTTTTGTCGTTCGAGTGGGTTCCGGTTCGCAGCTCGAGAGATGCGGCGACTCGCGGTTAGGCCACCGCGGCCACCACATCCTGCTGGAAGCGAGCGAGCGTGTCGTACGCGAGCGGAACCGCAATCAGGTGAGAGAGGCCGATCCGCCGAACTCGGTCTTCGAGCTGTTCCTGCATCCGCTCGACAGGACCAATGAAGACGTATGGGCAATCCGCAAGCGATTGAGGCTCGATCCCGGTCTCGGTACAGAGCTCCTCTTCGACACCGCTCACCTCTGCACTCGAACAGAAGCGGACCGTCGAGACGACGACCGAGAACTGGAGCGTCTCGGTATTGCGACCGGCCGCGGCGGCGCTTGCGAACACGCGCTCAACGGAGGCCTCGAGGTCAGGCACGGTGGTCGTGAGCCGGCGCACCGCATCCTTGCCGAGCGGCTGCGAACCACCGAGCGGGAGCCGACGAGACGAGCCGTTGAGATCTACGACGTCGGCGTAGCGCCCGGCGATCTCAAGCAGCCGGTCAGAGCCGCCCCCGAGCAACAGCCGCGGCGGGGTTGCAGAGGTCGGGCCAAGTGGTAGCTCACGCGCGGTGACGTACTCGCCGGCGAGAGTCGCGAAGCCGTAGTCGAAGAGGGCGCGCGCAAGTTGTGCGGCCTCCTCGAGGCGATCCATGCGCCGGCTGAACGAAGCGAACTCGATACCGAGCGAGTCGAACTCCTCGGGGTTCCAGCCGCCGCCGATCCCGGCGAGCACGCGCTCGCCGCCGACCAGCGCGGCCAACTCGAGAAACGACCGGACCGCGAGCGCCGGGTGGGAGAAGCCGATGTTGACCACGCAGGTTCCCAGCGTCAGCCGCTCTGAGAGCGAGCCGGCGACCGCGAGCCGGATGAATGGGTCGCCGCCGCGGAAAGACTCGCAGCGGGCTTGACCGGCACTCACGAACAGATGGTCCGACATGAAGAAGCCGTCGAGCCCGGCCTTCTCGATCAAGCGGATCTGCTCGCGAAGGTCACCGCCGTCAACCACTCCCTGGGCGTGCAGTTTGAGCATGGCCGGAGTCTCTCAGGTCTCAGCGTGAGCAGGCCGGGCAGTGCCTCCGAACCGAACGCTCTGCAGCGGGCACCGCTCCTCCTCTGAGTAACTTGTGACTCATGAGTCGGATCCCGCGAGGCCTCGCGCCACTCCGACATCGCGGCTTCCGGCTGCTGGCAGGCGGTCAGTTCGAGACCGCTTCCGGCCGTGGACGGTGATGATGTTCTGCGACGCGGTGCGAGCTGTCGCTGTCGCGGCACTCGCCATCATCGCGGCGACCCACCCAGCCAGCTCAGCGCTGCTGATCCTGGCTCAGTGACGAACCTGCCGTGACCAGGCGTCGAGACCGACGGCCAGCATCATGATCACGCCGAGCGTGATCTGCTCGTAGAGCGGGTTGAGGCCCAGCAGGTCATAGCCGTTGCCGATCAGGGCGATCAGCAGCACGCCGATGGCGGTGCGCCAGACCACGCCCTCACCACCGAGGATGCTGGTGCCACCGACGACGATGCCGGCCAGCACGGTGAAGGTGAGCTGGCTGTTGTTGGTGCCGTCGGCGCTGAGCACGCGCGAGGAGTCGATGATGCCGCCGATCGCCGCGGCGCTGCCGCTGAGCGCAAAGGCGATGATGCGGGTCATGTTGACTCGCACACCGGCGATGCGGGCGGCTTCAGCGTTGCCGCCGGCGGCGTACATGTAACGGCCGATGGTCGTGCGCGCGAGCAGCAGCCCCAGAACCACGACAACGATCACCATCACCCAGGTTGATGAGTTGACGCCAAGAATGTCTGTGTTCGAGAAGTCCCCGAAGCTTGTGTCGCTGCTGAGCACCAGCAGATTTCCCTGGGTCACCAGACTCGCGATGCCGGCGACCACGAACGACATCGCCAGCGTGGTGATCAACGCGTTGATCCGCAGGAAGGTGGCGATAAAGCCGTTCACGGTTCCGACGAGCGTGCCGGCGAGGATGCCCGCGAGGATCGCGAAGCCGGCGGGGACATGGCCGAGCAGCTTGCCGGAGACGACCGCTGCCAGGCCATAGACGGCGCCGACCGAGAGGTCGATCCCGCCCGATACCAGGACGAGCGTGCCGGCGGCAGCGATCACAAGCGTCGCAGCCTGCTGATCGAGGATGTTGAGCAGGTTGGCCTTGGTCAGGAACCCACCCGAGGCGATCGAGAGAACGATGAACAGGATCACGAAGGGAGCGACGATGCCGACGCTGCGCACTTTCCCGCGGGCGAGTAGCTGGTAGCGGCGCGAACCAGGTGCCGCGCCCTGGCCGGCCGTGGAGTCGGCGCCGACCTCTTCAATCGCGGACTGCGCCGGATCCTGTGCCGCACTCTCTCCTGTCGCACTCATGCGGCCACCTCCGTAGTAACGGGATCGGCGAAGGCCGCCGCCAGGATCCCGGATTCGGTCATTGCTTCTCCTTCGAGCTCCGCCACGACCCGGCCACGGCGCATCACGAGGACACGGTGAGACAGGCCCAGCACCTCCTCCAGCTCGGAGGAGACGAGCAGTACCGCCGTCCCCCGGCTGGCGAGCTCCACAATCAGGTCATAGATCGCGCGCTTGGCACCGACGTCGACGCCGCGCGTCGGTTCGTCGGCGATCAGCACCCGCGGCTCGCACATGAGGTTGCGAGCGAAGAGCACCTTCTGCTGATTGCCGCCGGACAGCGTCGATACGACCGAATCAGGTGTGGCGCCGCGGAGCGCGACCCGCTCCAGGATCGGGCTGACCGCGGCACGCTCACTGCGGCGGCTGACCCAGCCGCCGCGGCTGACGTCACCCAGGCTTGAGAGCGAGACGTTCTCGAGTACCGAGCGGTTGAAAAGTAGGCCCTGCTCGCGGCGCGATTCCGGGATCATCGCGAGTCCCGACCGCAGGCTGAGCAGCGGCTGGTCGGAACTCAGCTCTTTACCGGCGATCTCGACGGTGCCTGAGCTACGGCGGTCAGCTCCAAACAGCGCCCGCACGAGCTCGGTGCGCCCGGCTCCGACAAGCCCGGCCAAACCGACTATTTCCCCTTCACGAACTTCGAGCGAGACGTCTGCGACGGCCGGCGCGATCACGTTGCGCACACTCAAACGCACAGGTGCCTGAACGTTGCGCTCAGGCTTCTTGGGAAAGGCGGCACCAAGCGGCCGGCCGAGCATGCCCTGAATCAGGGTGGCTTCGGTCTCGTCAGCGGCCGCCGACGTCCGCACGAGCTGCCCGTCGCGCAGAACCGAGATAGTGTCCGCGAGCGAGAGGACCTCACGCAGGAAGTGGGAGACCAGCAACACCGCCTTGCCCTGCGCCACCAACGTACGGATGATCTCGTGAAGCCGCTCAACGTCGCTGCCGGAGAGCGCGGCGGAAGGCTCATCCATCACGATCAGGCGAGCGTCGCGCGCGAGCGCGCGCATGATTTCGACCTGCTGTTGCTCAGCGATCCGCATCCCTCCCACCGGCTCGTCTGCCGGCAGCGAAAATCCAGCGTCTGCCGCCAGGCGCTCATAGCGACTCTTGAGCGTGCCCCGGCGGATCCAGCTTCCACGGCTCGGTTCGGCACCGAGGAACACGTTCTCGGCGACAGAGAGCCGGCCGACCAGCAGCAGCTCCTGCGCCATCGCGGCGATCCCGTGGCCGAGCGCCTCACGGGGAGAACGGAAGGAGACTTCGACACCTTCGACCAGCATGCTGCCCGAGTCGGGGTGGATCGAGCCGGCGATGACCTTGCCAAGCGTCGACTTGCCGGCACCGTTCTCACCGACAAGCGCATGTACAGCGCCAGACGGGATCTCCAGGGAGATCCCGTCGATGGCGCGCACACCTCCAAACTGCTTGGAGATGCTTTGGAGCTCGACGAGCGGTGTGCCCGTCGAGCTCCCTTCCGGGCTTATCCAGCCCATTCGGCCTTGAACTGCGAAACGTTGGCCTTAGTGATGATGCCGCCGTTCGGCAGCGTCGTCAGCGGGTTGGTTCCTGGATATGTGACACCAGTACGAATCGCTGAGATCAGCTGCTGCGTTGCGACCCTGCCCTCACTGGCGGGATCCTGGACGATCGTCCCATACCACTTGCCGGACTTGACGCCGGCGATGCCGGCTCCCGAGCCGCCGTAACCAACCAGCGCGACCTTGTGGCTGAAGCTCACCCGCTGAGCACCTTCGATGCCCTGATCAGAGCCGGCGATGACGTTGATGCTCGAGTTGCCTTGCACCATCGTCTGTACCGCCGTCAGTCCATCAGCCGGCGTGAAGTAGTCCTGCCCGCTGCTGACGACCGTGACGCCCTTGCCCTTGGTGGCGAGGTCGAAGCCGTTGCGGATCGCCACGTCCAGTGCGGAAGCCTTGATGTCATAGAGGTAACCGACATCGCACGGTTTGAGCTTCTCGGCCTTGCATGCCTGAACTACAAGCGCGCCCAGATCCTCGCCCATGAGCAGCGGATCGAATGTGACGTTGCCGGACAGTCCCTTGACCTGAACGTCGGCGGTGTCCAGCTTCGGACCCATGACCTGGTCCATGTTCACGACCTTGATGCCCTTCGCCACTGCCTTCTTGACGAGCGAGATCAGGTTGGTGCTTTCAATCGGCTGCGTGATGATGCCGCTGAAACCGCCACCCGTGATCGCATCCTGGAACTGCGAATACTGCGTGGTCGGGCTGTTGTTCGCGTCGAATACCTGCAACGTCGCGTTGTTCTTGGCCGCCACAGCCTTCGCCGCGGCCAGCATCGGCGCGTCGTAGCTGTTGTTGACCGCGAACGACAGGTAGGCGATCTTGAGATGCCCACTCTGGGTCTTGGCGGCGGCACTCGACGTGCCGACGGCGGCGATTGCGGTCGCAAGCGCGACCACGCCCATAAGACTCAGCGCAGCACCAGCCCGCGACCTAAGTCGAAAGAACCTCTGCATGAACTGCACTCCTCCTCCTCGGTTATCTCCAAACCGCGCCGTTCCCGGACCGGCGTTAACTGATCCGGGAGATCGGCCGGTGCAACGTATCACGAAATGGGACAGTGTGCAGCAATCGTCTACGAATCTGTCGAGCGTCACTTCCCGTCAATGACATAACGCCCACATGCCACGCGCTTTGACAAGCTGCACCCGATCTGCAACGGTGCGGACGCCGTTGTGCGTTTACTAATGGTGAACAGAGGAGAGTGGAGATGGCGGCAGGAACCGTTGTGATCGTCGGGGGGACGCAGGGTCTCGGCCGGCGTCTGGCCGAGCGTTTTGCCGATGACGGCCACCCGGTTGTGATCAGCGGCCGCGACTCTGAGCGGACGGCTGCTGTGGCAGCGCAGATCGGCAGCGCGGTGCGCGGCGTCGCGCTCGACCTTGCGGAGCCGACGCAGATCGCCGCGAGTCTGGCCGGCATCGAGAACGTCGAGCACGTCGTATTGGCGGCGATCGAGCGCGACTCCAACACACTGCGCGAGTACGACATCGCCAAGGCGATCCGGCTTGTGACGCTGAAGCTTGTCGGCTACACGGAGGTCCTGCACGCGCTGCACCCGGCGCTGCACGACACCTGCTCGGTGCTGCTCTACGGCGGGCTCGCGAAGGAGCGCCCGTATCCGGGCTCGACCACGGTCACCAGCGTGAACGGCGCCGTGGAGACAATGGTGCGCACCTTCGCACTTGAGCTCGCGCCCGTGCGAGTCAACGCACTGCACCCAGGCATCGTCGGTGACAGCCCGGCGTGGGAGAACAACGCCGCGATGATCGAGGCGGTCACCACGCGCACGCCGATCGGGCGCACGATCACGATGGACGAGGTCACCGACGCGGCGCTGTTCCTGCTGCGCAACGGTGCGGTCAACGGCGTCAACCTGAACGTCGACGGCGGCTGGGTGTTTGGCTGATGCGCGTCGCCGTCCTCGGCCTGGGCCACATGGGCGTCCCGATCGCGGAGCGCCTTGGGCAGGCAGGCCATGAGCTTTCAGTGTGGAACCGGTCGACGGGGCCCGCCGACGCGCTTGGAGATCGCGGCGTCACGCGGCTCGCAAGACCTCAGGATGCCTGGACCCACGCTGACCTCGTGGTGACGATGCTCGCCGACGACGACGCCGTCAAAGCGGTGACGCTCGGGCCTGACGGGTTGCTCGCGAGCGACGCCCAGCTGGACGGCACGCTGATCGACATGAGCACGATCTCAGTCGAGACCTCGGCGCTGATCGCCGAGGTCTGTGAGGAACGGGGCGTCAGCTACCTGCGAGCGCCGGTCTCCGGCAACCCTTCGGTGGTGGTCGCCGGCAACCTCGGGATCATCGTCTCGGGCCCGGAGCAGATCTACGAGACTGTCTCACCGACGTTGAAAGACATCGGGCCCAACCTCTTCTACGTCGGCGCCGGCGACGAGTCGCGGATCGTCAAGCTCGCCCTCAACCTGATGATCGGCGGCACCACGCAGCTGCTGGCGGAGGCCCTGGTCCTGGCCGAGCAGCATGGGCTTGAGCGCGAAAAGATGCTGGACGTGATCTCCGGCTCCGCGATCGGCAGCCCCTACGTGAAGTACAAGCGGGGCACGCTGCTCTCAGGTGATTACAGCTCGACCTTCACCGCGAATCTGCTGCACAAGGACCTCGTTCTGGCACTCGAGGCCGCCGACGCCGTATCCGTGCCGCTACCGGTCACGGCGCTGACCCGGCAGTTGGTGCAGAGCTGCGTCGCCGCCGGCATGGGTGACCTCGATCTGGCTGTACTGGTACCGCAGCTGCAGCGCGACGCGGGCATCGACGTCCATGTTCACTGAACGCGCGGGCCTGAGCTGGGGCCTACGCGGACCAAACGCACCGATCTGTACAGCCCGACTTGACGTTTTTAAATCCTCGCCTGTAGTCTGCTCTTCGAGATGAGCGATCCGCAGCCCCAGTACCACGTGCAGCGCGCAGCTGAGATCGTGCTCGCGGAGGCCGCCGGCCCTGCGGCCGCGCACTCCCACGGCTTGCGACGCGCAACCCTCGTCAGCCGTGCAGTCGGCGCCGTACACACCGGCCTGGCGCTGGTGGAGCTCGCCCCCGGCGGGCACGTCGCCAGCCACCTGCACTCGACGGAACAGAGCTTCTATGTTCTCAGTGGCCATCCGACGCTGACGATCGAGGGCCGCTCCTACCGACTCTCGCCTGACGAATGCGGCCTGCTGCCGGTCGGCGTCACCCATGCTTGGCAGAACACCGGCAACGAGCCCGGCCGGTTCCTCGAGGTCAACTCGCCGGTCCCGCGTACCAGCGGTCCGGCCGACACCTTCTGGACCGACGAGGCGCTACCCGACGGCGAAGCCGTCGCGCCCGACATCCGTGACCCGCGGACCCGCAACTTCTTCAAGCTCGGCCCCGGCCAGATGGATGTCGACAACCTCAAGATCGGCTCTGCGGTCAACGCGCCGACGGTTTCGGCCAGCATGGCGACCGCACTGCTCGCCTACAGCGGGATCGCCGTCAAGATGCTCGTCGACGCACGCCTCGGCGCCGTGCTGCACTCACTCTTCATGGTCGAGTACCAGCCGGGCGGCTCAGCGCTTCCTCACGACCACCCGCTCGAGGAGAGCTACTACATGCTCGAGGGCGAAGTCGTGGCAACCGCCAACGACGACGAGTTCACGCTCGGTCCGGGCGACGTCTTCTGGACCGGCGTGGGCTGCATCCACTCCTTCCACCACCGTGGAAGCGGGCGCGTGCGCTGGCTTGAGACTCAGGCGCCGCAGCTGCCGAGCAACTACTCGTACAGATTCAACAGAGACTGGGATTACCTGTCAGAACGGATCGGGGGGTAACGCATGATCGCTTCGCGTGGAGCCACGATGGCGGTGGACTGGGAGCAGCGGGTGGACTTCGGCCGCCTGCGCTCAGAGCGGCTCGAGAAGGCCCGCACAGCGCTGCGAGCTTCAGAGCTGGGCGCTGTGCTGCTGTTCGACCAGAACAACATTCGCTACGTCACCAGCACCCATATCGGCGAGTGGGCGCGTGACAAGAGCGCCCGCTGCGTGCTGCTGCCGCGAGAGGGCGACCCCGTGCTCTGGGACTTCGGCTCGGCCGCCAAGCACCATCAGCTCTACGCCCCGTGGCTGCCCGACTCGAGCTGGCGCGCGGGCGTCTCCAGCATGCGCGGCGCGATGCCGGAGCAGACCGGCGTACCCGACGTGCTGGCCGGCCATATCTATGAGGTCCTGCGTGAGCACGGCCTCGAGCGGGAACCGCTAGGCATCGACCTCACCGACATGGAGACGCTGGCCTCGCTGCACCGCCGCAAGATTCCGACGGCGAACGCCCAGCCGGTGATGCTCAGCGCCCGCAAGATCAAGACGGTCGATGAGATCGCGCTGCTCGACCAGGCGGCGGCGATCGTCGACGCCGTCTACGAGAAGATCTACGAGATGCTGCGGCCCGGCGTGCGCGAGCACCAGATCGTGGCCGAGGCCCACAAGCTGCTGTTCGAGCTTGGCAGTGAACAGGTGGAGGCGATCAACGCCGTCTCCGGCGACCGCTGCAACCCCCACCCGCACGTCTTCTCAGATCGCCTTTTGCGCCCGGGAGACCAGGCCTTCTTCGACATCATCCACTCGTTCATGGGCTACCGGACGTGCTACTACCGCACGTTCTGCGTCGGCGGCGCGACGCAGTCACAGCTCGACGCCTACAAGCAGTGCCGTGAGTGGCTCGACAACGCGATCAACCTGGTCCGCCCTGGCGTCACCACCGATCAGATCGCTGCGGTCTGGCCGAGCGCCCAGGAGCTCGGCTTCCCGAATGAGGAGTCGTGCTTCGGCCTGCAGTTCGGCCACGGCCTCGGCGTCGGCCTCTACGAATCACCGATGATCTCGCGCCTGCACTCGTTCGAGGATCCGATTGAGATCGAGGAGGGCATGGTCTTTGCGCTTGAGACCTACTGCCCCGCGAGCGACGGCCGCTCGGCCGCTCGGATCGAGGAGGAAGTGGTGGTTACGGCGAACGGTCCGGAGATCCTGACTCGCTTCCCCGGCGAGGAACTGCTCGTGGCCGGACGCATGTACGTCCGCGGCGCCGATCTGGTCGCTCAGGCCGAGACGGTGGTGGCCGAGTGAGCTCGGCGACAGACACCACCGCAGCCCCGGCCTTTGGGCTCGACCGTGACGAGGCGCTGACGCTCTACCGCCGCATGCGGCTGATTCGGCGCTTTGAAGAGACCGTCCAGCTGCTCTTCCAGCGCGGCGAGGTCCCTGGTACAACCCACCTCTACACCGGCGAGGAGGCGGTCGCGACCGGCGTCAGCTCGACCCTGGGTCCGCAGGACCGGATCGCCGGCACCTACCGTGGTCACGGCCACGCGCTCTCCGTGGGCGTCGACCCGCAGGCGCTGCTCGACGAGATGCTCGGCCGCGAAACCGGCGTCTGCAAGGGCCGGGCCGGCTCGATGAACGTGATCGACCTCAGCCACCGGCTGATCGGCTGCTTCGGGATCGTCGGCGGCAGCATCGCCGCCGCGACCGGCGCCGCGATCGCGCTCAAGCGCAGCGGCGGCGTGGCGGTCGCGTTCTTCGGCGAGGGCGCCACCAACCAGGGCTACTTCCACGAGTGCCTGAACTTCGCGAAGGTGCTGAACCTGCCCGTCGTCTACATCTGCGAGAACAACCTCTACGGCGAGTTCACACCGATGGAGCTGGTCACGGCCGGCGAGATCCGCAAGCGCGCCGAGACGCTCCAGCTCGGCGCCGTGACGATCGACGGCAACGACATCTGGACCGTTCGCGCAGCCGCCGGCGCAGCAGTTGAGCGTGCCCGCGCCGGTGAGGGACCGCAGTTCATCGAGGCACTCACCTACCGTCACGTCGGCCACTCCCGCAGCGACCCCGGTGCCTACCGTAAGCCGGGCGAGCTCGACGAGTGGCTCAAGCGCGATCCGCTAAAGCTCGCGCGGGCCGGAATCATCGAGCGCTACGACGCCGACGATGCGACCGTCGACGAAGTGGACGAAAGCGTCGAGCAGCAGATCCAGGAGATGATCGCGGCCGCACTCGCGGCCCCGTTCCCGACTCCCGGACCTGTCGCTGAGTTCAAGAGCTAGAGAAGGCTGAACGCGCGTGCCCAACGTCACGATGCCGAGGCTCTCGGATTCGATGGTGGACGGAACCATCGTCAGCTGGCTGCGCGCCGAGGGCGACGAAATCAAGGTCGGCGATGAGATCGTCGAGATCGAGACCGACAAGGCGATCATGCCCTACCAGGCCGAAGACGCGGGGCCGCTTCAGATCGTCGCTAAGGAAGGCGATGTGATCAGCGTCGGCGCCGTGATCGGCTACATCGGCGAGCCCGACTCCACCCCGGCCGCCTCGGTTTCGGCTGCGCCGCATGCGCAGCCCCAGGCGGCCTCCGCTACCACGGCGGTGCTGACAGCGCCGGCGCAGGCCAACGGCTCCAGCCCACGGATCAAGGCTTCGCCGGTGGCGAAACGTCTCGCCGCGGCGCTCGGCGTCGACCTCACGCAGCTGACCGGCTCCGGGCCTGACGGACGGATCGTCAAGCGCGATGTGGAGGGTGCTGGTCCAGCGGGACCTGCACCCGCACCGACAACGCTGGCCCCCGGGGCTGTCGAGCACCGCCCGCTGACGCCCACGCAGGCGACCATCGCGCGGCGCATGGTCGAGGCCAAGGCGATCCCCGACTTCACCGTGACGATGGTCGTCGACATGCACAAGGCTTTGGCGTTGCGGTCCGAGCTCAAGCAGACCGGCGCCGAGTCCGTGCCCTCGCTCGGGGACTTCGTGATCAAGGCCTGCGCGCTAGCGCTGCGCGAGCACCCGCAGATCAACGCGAGCTTCGGCGACGGTGAGCTGCTGATCTTCTCGCAGATCAACATCGGCGTCGCCGTGGCGGCGCCCGGATCGCTGCTGGTGCCGACCGTGTTCGACGCCGACAGCAAGTCGCTCGGTCAGATCGCTGCGCAGACGCGACGGCTCGCCCAGCGCGGGCGCAACGGCGAGCTGACCCCGGCGGAGATGACAAATGCCACCTTCACCGTCTCGAACCTCGGCATGTTCGGCGTCAGCCACTTCACGGCGGTTCTGAACCCGCCCCAGGCCGCGATCCTCGCGGTCGGCGGGGTCGAGCAGCAGCTGGTACTGCGAGATGGCGAAGTGCTCGCGGGTCAGCGCATGAGCATGACGCTGACCTCCGACCATCGCGTGATCTACGGCGCCGACGCCGCCGCCTTCCTGGCCAGTGTGCGCGACGGCCTCGAAGCCCCTCTCAAACTTTTCATCTAGGACCCAGGAGAAACTGATGCCAACGCTCGAGTTCCGTGACGCGATCCGCCAGGCGCTCGACGAGGCGTTGCGTGATGACGAGCGCGTGATCGTGTTCGGCGAGGACATCGCCGTCGCCGGAGGCGTGTTCGTGACCACGCCGGGCCTCTACGAAACCTACGGCGAGCAGCGGGTTTTCGACACACCCATATCCGAGCTGGCGATCACCGGCGCCGCCTACGGCAGTGCCGTCTGCGGCCTGCGGCCGGTGATCGAGATCATGTTCGGTGATTTCCTGACGCTGGCGATGGACAGCCTCGTCAACCAGGCCGCCAAGTTCTTCTACATCTCCGGCGAGCAGGGCAGCGTGCCGTTGGTGGTGCGTTCGGCCGTAGGCGGCGGCGGGCGCTTCGGCTCGATCCACTCGCAGCAGCCGGGGACCTGGTTCCAGAACGTTCCCGGGCTGAAGATCGTCGCGCCCTCCTCGCCTGCGGACGCGAAGGCGCTGCTGAAGGCCTCGATCGAAGACGACAACCCGGTGCTCTTCCTCGAGCACAAACGGCTCTACACGGTCAAGCAGGAGGTCGACACCGAGGAGACCGCCGTACTCGGCAAGGCCAAGGTCGTCCGCGAAGGACACGACGTCACGCTCGTCTCGATCATGAAGGGCGTCCAGGACTGCCTCGCCGCCGCTACGACGCTGAGTGAGCTCGGGATCGATGCCGAGGTCGTGGACCTGCGCACGCTGCGGCCGTTCGACCGCGAGACGATCCTTGAGTCGCTCGCCAAGACCAACCGGCTCGTCGCCGTCGAAGAGGGCCCGCTGACCGGTGGCTGGGCCGGTGAGGTACTGGCCTCGGCCGTCGAGGGCGGCCTGCACGAGATCGACGACATCTGGCGTCTGACCACACCTGACCATCCGATTCCGTTCAGCCCTCCGCTTGAGGACGCCTTTCTGCCCGGAGCCGACGCGATCGTGGCGTCTGTCTCCGAGCGACTCGGGGTAGGCTCGCAGCAACAAAATGCGAGAACCCGTGGAGGCTGACGTCTTGGCTCTTGAGAGTGAAACCGCCGACGTCAGCGTCGGCACCAGCGGCCGCAGGGCCGGTAGTGGAGATGGCCTGGAGATTGTCGGCAGCCGTGTGCGCGAAGAGCGCCTGCGCCAGAAGATCGGCGTGCGCGAGCTGGCCAGACGGGTTGGGGTTTCAGCCAGCCTGATCTCGCAGGTCGAGCTCGGCAAGGCTTCGCCGTCGGTCGGCACGCTCTACGCGATAGTCAACGAACTCGGCGTCTCACTCGACCAGCTGTTCCTGCAGTCGCCGGCGGCTGCTGGCAGCGACGCCGGCGCCCTGGTCGTGCCTGCGACCGGCAGGCACGAGCCCGCTTCGGCGGACCCTGGCAGCTCGATGCCGGAGCTTCCGGAGGATCCGCAGCCGTGGGGCGTGCAGCCGCTGGTCCCGCGCGGGACCGGCAAGGTGATCCAGCTCGGCTCGGGCGTCAGTTGGGAGCGCCTGGCACCGCCGACCCCGCAGGACGTGGACTTTTTGCAGGTCGCCTACCAGCCGGGCAGCGAGTCATGCGCTGTGGATTCGCTGATGCGCCACTCGGGCCACGAGTACGGCCACATCATCAGCGGTCGCATGGGTGTGACCGTCGGCTTTGAGACGTATGAGCTGGGCCCAGGCGACTCGATCGCGTTCGATTCGACGATGCCGCACCGGTTGTTTGCGATCGGCGATGAGACGGTCGACGCGATCTGGGTCGTCGTCGGACGCCGTGGCGACACGCGTCTGAACCGCTGAACGCAACCCGGCCCTGACTGGGCCTGAGAGAGGGAGCTGCATTGATGTCCACCACGCCGATTGAGCCCACCAAAGACGAGATAACTGCCGCGCCGGCGATAGTGCTGCGACGCGGACTGGTCGTGACCATGGACGCACAGCACGCGGTCCTGCCCGAGGCGGACGTACTGATCGTCGGCGACAAGATCGAGGCGATCGGGCCGAACCTCTCCGTTCCCGACGGGACCGTCGAGATCGATGCCAGCGGCGGCATCGTGATGCCCGGCATGATCGACACGCACCGCCACATGTGGCAGACGGCGATGCGCGGATATGGCGCCGACTGGACCCTCACCCAGTACTTCGTCTGGAACTACCTCGAGCACGGGATCAAGTTCCGGCCAGAGGATATCTACGCCGGCAACCTGCTGAGCGCAATCGAGGCCGTGGACGCGGGCGTCACGACCAGCGTCGACTGGTCACACGGCCTGGCAACGGTCGATCACGCCGACGCCGCCGTGGACGCACTCGAGTCGGTCGCCGGTCGCTTCGTATTTGCCTACGGCAACATCCATGCCGCTCCCTGGGAGTGGACCAACTCGGCCGACTTCCGCAGCTTCGTGGACCGTCGCATGCCGCGTAGCGACATGCTCGGTTTCCAGCTCGCCTTCGACGTCACCGGCGATCCCGCCTTCCCGGAGAGGGCCGCGTTCGAGGCGGCCCGCGAGCTCGGCGCCGCGGTCACCACCCACGCCGGCGTCTGGGGTGCGACCAACGACGATGGCATCCGGCTGATGCATGAAAACGGCTTCATGACCCCGGAGACGGTGTATGTCCACGCCGCCTCGTTGTCAGACGACTCCTACCAGCGCATCGCCGCGACCGGCGGCCACGCCTCGGTCTCGGCCGAAAGCGAATGCAGTTGCGGCCAGGGGTACCCCTCGAGCTGGGCGCTGCGCCGCCATGGCGTGCCGATCTCACTCTCGGTCGACACCAGCGTCTGGTTCAGCGGCGACGCCTTCTCCGCGATGCGAGCGACGCTCTCATCCGATCGGGCACGTGAGCATCACGAGGCTCATGCCAAGGGCGAGACAGTCACCCACCTTGGCGTGCGCGCCGAGGACGTGGTCAATTGGGGAACGCGTGGCGGCGCCAAGGCGCTCGGCCTGGACCACCTGGTCGGCAGCCTCGAGCCGGGGAAAAAGGCAGACGTCGTGCTGATCAAGAACGACGAATCGCCGGCGATGTTCCCGCTGCTTCACCCCTACGGCCACATCGTCTTCCAGGCCCAGCGCGCCGACGTGCACACCGTTGTGGTCAACGGCAAGGTGCTCAAGCATGACGGCCACTTGGTCGACATCGACCTGGCGAAGGCCCGCGCCGCCGTTGCCTCAACCGTCGACCACATCCGCGGTGAGTTGGGTGAACAGGCCTGGGCCGCCGGCATGAACCCGGAGATTCCCGAGTCAAAGGTGCTCGACAACCCCTACACCTACACGGAGTACGCGGACTCGTCGACTCACTCGGCTTAGCGTTGGCCGGTCGGCGGGATCGTGCTGGCGGTTCCCGACCGGTCCTGCCCCGGTCCGCTATCCCGGTAGCTGGGCGGGGCCCGACGTTGGTTGCTTCGGCGTCAGGGGTGGGTTTGCGCTCCACGGAAAGACAATCCAGCGGTCGGTCGGCCGCCACACGTAGTCACATTTGACGACCGAGCGCGGCTTTTCGTACAGCGTTGCGATCCGAGCCTCACCAACGCGCGGACCGCAGAACTCCTTGACGAGCGCCAGCGTGGCACCGGTATCGGCAACGTCGTCGGCGATCAGGATCTTCGCATCCTCGAGATCTACCAACTCGGGCACGGGCGGAAGGATGATCGGCAGCTCAAGGCGCTCGTCGACGCCGGTATAGAACTCGACGTTCAGCGTCCAGGTGTTCTTCACCCCGAGCGCGTAGCCGAGGCTCGCGGCGACAATCAGGCCACCACGCGCGATCGCGAGGATCACGTCTGGCTGAAAACCATCGTCGTTGATGGCCTGGGCCAGCTCACGAGTGGCTGGGCCGACGTCAGCCCAAGTCAGGATCTCGCGCTGCTCACTCACGACGGTCAAAGGTACAGATCCCTGGACCTGATCGATCCGCTGCCACGGTTCCCTGAACCACTAGCTCTGTCGAGTACGCCGATCGAGGAAGGCGTAGACGTCGATCAGGTCGACGCCCGGGTGCGGACTGAACTCGACCGTGTCAGTCGGCAGCCCCGACACGAACCGGCTGTGATCGCGCGCTGAGGGCCATGTGCCTGCATCCCATCGAGCGGCAGCGTCGCGTGAAGGCTGCTGGCAGCAGGCCGGATCTGGGCACCTGGAGACGGCGTGGTGCGGCGTGTCGGAGCCGCGGAACCAATGCGACATGGAGTCGATCGTGCCGACGGTGATGGCGTCTCCGCGCTCTCGATCACGGTCCAGGTCGATGTGGGTCACGCACCAGAAAGTGCCACCGACCGTCTCGGTCCGCTGGTGGTGAAGCTGATACGAGTCCTCGGATTCGAACGCCTGCCGGGAACTCCACCAGCGGCACAATCGCTGGCCCTCGATCGTGCCGTCAACGTCCGCGGGAAGCAGCACGCCGTCGTTTTCGTAGGCCTTCCAGAGCACGCCCTCGGGGTCCGAACGCTGGAAGTGCACGGGGATCCCGAAGTGCCGGGTGATCAGGTTGGTGAGACGGTGCGCCGCCATCTCATAGCTGATGTAGAAGAGCTCACCGAGGTCCTCCACAGAGATGTCCTGCTCACGCTTGGCATCGGCCAACGCCCGCACGACCGATCGCTCGGGCGCGAGCAGGGCGCCGGCAAAGTAGTTGGCCTCGACGCGTTGACGCACGTAGCTCTGGAAGTCACTGGGTCGCGTATGACCGAGCGCAAAGTGGCCCAGTGTCTGGGCGATCACCGAACGTGAGGAGCGCGTGCCGCCGGTGGTGTTGCGTTGCGGGACATAGACGACTCGGTTCTCCGTGTCGGTGACCGACCGGGTGGATCGCGGTAGATCCTGTACCCGGGCGATATTGAAACCGAAGTACGACGCGATATCGGTGAGGTTCCGTTCTGATACGGCACCGGGGCCTGAATAGCCGGCCGCGTCCAGCGCGCTTGTTGCCGCCTGCTCGATCTCTTCGAAGTAGTTGTCCCGGCGGCGCATCTCCTCGCGCATGGCCGCGTTCGCGGCGCGTGCGCCCGAGGTGCTTGCGACCGTGGGCTGCCGCTGATCCTGTTGGCCGCGTTCACTCGACAGCTGCCGAACCTGGTCGAAGAGCGCCACGATGTGCTCCATCGCCACCGCATCGAGTCGCGCGGAGGTCTTCAGATGAGGAAGCCGCAACTCCTTGTACCGGGCGTCCTCCTGGATGTGCGCGAGCGCAACCTCAAGCTCCGCCCGGCGGTTGGGGGCGGCGCCGGAGAGCAGGTCCGCGGGGCGACATTTGAGCGCTGCGGCGAGCTGGCTAACGGTCGAGAGTCGCGGTTCGCGATGGCCGTTTTCGAGCTGCGAGAGGTAGGAGGCAGAGCGTCCCACGGCCTCGCCGAGCGCGTCGAGGGTCATACCTGAGCGCTTGCGCAGGTAGCGGAGACGGTGCCCAAAGATCAGCGGATCTAGAGATTCGGCGGTCATTTGCCTGAAAAGTTTTGCATTTCTTCTCGTAGAACACAATAACCCCGGACATTTCGTGGACAGATTCGCAGATCTGTGCAAGAACGTTCAATGTGGCGACTACAGAAACCATCACTTCTGAAACGCATCGAGGCACCGAGCTTGTCTTCCCGACGTTGCCAACCCTGCCCGCTTACGACCTGATCGACTGACCGCACTCGCGGCAGCTACCAACCAAGCATTCTCAAGGAGCTGACCGAAATGACCACCCTTTCAGACATCGCTGATGCCGCTATCGAACGCGATTGGGAGACCAGTCCACGTTGGGCCGGGATCGAGCGTCCCTACAGCGCTGCCGACGTCGTGCGTCTGCGCGGCACGATCCGCGTCGAGCACAGCATCGCCCGGCGTGGCGCCGAGCAGCTGTGGAGCCTGCTGCACCGCGAGGATTACGTCAACGCGCTGGGCGCGATGACCGGCGGCCAGGCGGTTGAGATGGTCAAGGCCGGACTGAAGGCGATCTACCTGTCGGGCTGGCAGGTCGCCGCCGACGCCAACCTTTCAGAACAGGTCTATCCAGACCAGAGCCTCTACGCGGCCAACAGTGTCCCGACCGTCGTGCGCCGCATCAACAACGCCCTGCGCCGTGCCGATCAGATCGAGTGGGCGGAGATGATCGAGGCCGGCAACACCGGTGAGCACCGCGAGTGGCTGGTGCCGATCGTGGCCGACGCCGAGGCAGGGTTCGGTGGTGCACTCAACGCCTACGAGCTGATGAAGTCGATGATCGAGGCCGGCGCCGCCGGCGTTCACTTTGAGGATCAGCTCTCGTCGGAGAAGAAGTGTGGCCATATGGGCGGCAAGGTGCTGATCCCGACCGGCCAGCACATCCGCACGCTCAATGCGGCCCGCTTGGCGGCTGACGTCACCGGCGTGCCGACGATCATCATCGCCCGCACCGACTCACTCGGCGCCAACCTGTTGACCACCGATGTCGACCCCAGGGACGAGGAGTTCCTCACCGGCGAACGTTCGCCGGAGGGCTTCTACTACGTCACGCCCGGGATCGAGGCGGCGGTCGCCCGCGGGCTGGCCTACGCCCCGTACGCGGACCTGATCTGGTGCGAGACCGCGACCCCCGACCTGGAGGAGGCGCGGATCTTCGCCGAGCGGATCAAGGACGAGTACCCGGACAAGCTGCTGGCCTACAACTGCTCGCCGTCTTTCAACTGGCGTAAGCACCTCGACGACGAGACGATCGCCCGCTTCCAGCGCGAGCTCGGGGCGATGGGCTATGCGTTCCAGTTCGTGACGCTTGCCGGCTGGCATGCGCTCAACGAGTCAGCGTTCCAGCTCGCACACGGTTACGCGGAGC
Source organism: Solirubrobacterales bacterium (assembly GCA_003137075.1). Lineage (GTDB taxonomy): Bacteria > Actinomycetota > Thermoleophilia > Solirubrobacterales > Solirubrobacteraceae > Palsa-465. Next base: position 4,006 of record PLES01000115.1, on the reverse strand, counting down.
GCGGCATGAGCGCCTACGTCGAGCTTCAGGAACGCGAGTTCTCGATTGAGCGATACGGATACAGCGCCACTAGGCACCAGCGCGAGGTTGGCGCCGGTTACTTCGATGACGTGGCGACCACGCTGTCAGGCGGTCTTGCCTCGACGCTCGCGCTCGCGGGCTCGACCGAAGCGCAGCAGTTCTGAGAGGTTGTTCCATCGCCTCGGCGCACAACCCTGCGCCGGGGCGTCATTTTTGAATCGGGAGCCCGTCGAGGAACCCCTGAACCGCCGCCGCAAAGCCGGCCGTGAAGCCTGCGGCGTCCGCTTCCTTGCTGGCGATCGTCGTCAGCGTGGCGCCCGGTATCAGGCGGGCATGCTCCGTGCCGACGTCGTACGGATGGAAGGGGTCATCGTGATGGGCGATGACGAGCGTCGGAATCGCCACCCCGACCCACTCGCAAGCATCGGATGACGGCGCCGTCTGCGGGAAGCCTCGCAGTACCGCGGTACTCTGCCGGGCCTGCGGGCGGGTCAGCTGCCCGCGCAGTGAGCTGCCGGTCGCGGGAAACTCGGCGGCGAGCTGCTGGAAGTCCTTGCGTGCGCTCAGCAGGGTCGCGGCGTCCGCCGCATCCTCGGTCTCGAGCAGCTCGGCGATGGCGGCGTAGATCTCCTGCTTCCAGGCTTCCAATGGGCGATCAAGCCAGGCCGGGCGGGCAAGCAGTAGGGCTTCAATTCGCTCGGGGTAGCGCAGCGCGAGGTTGAGCGATACACCCGCGCCCAATGAGATGCCGGCGGCAACAAAGCGCTGTAAGCCGAGGTGGTCGGCAAGGCGCATCACGTCATCCGCCAGCAGGTCAAAGTTCGCGTCAGCAATGCGCGTCAGGTGGCTGCTGGCGCCGTGTCCGCGCGCGTCCGGCACGATCAGCCGGCTCACACGCAGCTCGGGCAGCAGACCGAGCGGCTGTGAGAGGTCGCCGCCCATGCCGTGATGGAAGAACACCGCCGGCCCGACCGCCGTGCCACGCAATTCGTCGACGTAGTTCAGCGTGGCGCCAGGGGCGGCCAGCTCACTCACGCTTAGCCCACTCTCTGAAACTCGGCGGCGAGCGTGCTCACCGCGGCCGCGACGTCGCCCTCCTTGAGCCCGTGGATCACGACCGGGCCGCGGTAGCCGACCGCGTTCAGCTGCTCCGCCACCAGCCGCCAGGGCACGACGCCGGCTCCGGCGGGGAGCTCCTGCTCGGGGAACCGCAACTCCTTGGCGTGCGCGAGCACGATCGTGCCCTTCAGCAGGTCCGCAGCATCGGTGATGGTCGCCTCGACGCTGCCGTCAGCGACGATCGGTTCGGTCAGCAGATTCGCCGCGTCGAAGATCGTGCCGATCCGGTCCGAGCCGACCTGTTCGAGCATGCGCACCGCCAGCTCCGCGGTCGAGACGACGTTGTTGCGTTCGGGCTCGAAGGCGAGTTGCAGGTCGTACTCCGCCGCCAGCGGCACCAGCTTCTTGAGCGTGGAGAGCGAATCTGCCCAGGCCTCTGAGCTCGAGTTCTCTGAATGCCAGCGCCACATGTCGTCGGCGTCACGCGAGCCCGTGCTGAGCGTCACCAGCGGGATCCGCAGGAACGCCGCCGCGTGACAGACGTTGCGAAACCGCTGCACGAAGTGCTCGCGCACCGCCGGGTCGGGATGGGCGGCGTTGAACGTCCCGGAGAGGGCGACCGCTTCGACTCCGCTTGCCCGAAACGCCTCGCGGGCACGGACCAGTGCTTCCTGCGGCGTGCTCGCTGGGACCGTGTCGAGCCCGACAATCGAAAGGTTGAACTGCACGGCGTCAAGTCCGGCGCCGCGCACCGCGTCAAGGCACGACTCAACGGTGGGACGAGCGAAGGTCTTGGCGAAGATCGCCAGCCGCATCAGAGTCCGCCGTCCACATCCGCGAGCCGGACCCAGTCACCGGACTCAACGGCGCGGGCGACCGCGACCATGCCTCGCACGGACGCAACCCCGTCCTCAGGCGTGCTGCCGCGCAGCTGCTCACCGGTTCGGATCGCGTGCGCGAAGTCCTCGATCTGCAGACGGAAGACGTCGGCATCTTCCCCGAGTGGCTGGTGAAACTGGCGGTCCTTGGCCGAGAAGCACTGGACCTCGGCCGCTCGCAGGTACCACGGGTTGAAGACCTTGCCGAGCACGCTGCCGTGCTGGCCATAGACCTGGAAGCCCTCCCACCAGTCCATGCGGACGGCGACCGTGAGGTCCAGCTGACCGAGGCAGCCGTTCTCGAACTCTGTCTCGAGGAACCAGCAGTACGTGTCCGCCCTGGTCGAGAGCCGCGCGCGAATCGCCGTGATCGGGCCGCCAAGGTAACGCGCCGTGTCCAGCAGGTGGCTGCCGTGACCGAGCACGAGGTAGCGCCGACGATCAGCTTTGGGATCTCCTGCGGGACGTACGACCTTCTGGCCGGTCTCGATCAGCGGCTGTACCGCGTCTGTCATCGGATAGCGGTAAGTCGAGTCGCAATACCAGTGCTTGAGGCCGATCAGCTCACCGATCTGATCGCGAATGAAGTCGTGTGCGAAGGCGATGCCCGGGTCGTAGCGCTTCTCGTGTCCGACCAGCACGACCCGCTGGTGGCGCTCCGCGGCTCTAGCCAACGCCTCCGCATCTTCGACACTCGTCGCCATCGGCTTCTCCACCAGGACATGCTTGCCTGCCTCCAGCGCCTTGATCGCCAACGGCACGTGAAACTGATCCGCTACCGCGACCACAACAGCATCGACCTCAGGGTCGCTGAGCATCGAGTCGTAGTCAGTGAACGCCGTCGTCGGCTGGTGCACGGTTACCATCCGCGCCAGCAGGTCCTCCGCGGCGTCACAGATCGCGTACAGACGCACATTGGCCGCCTTGCGGCAGGCCACGAAGTGCGCTGCCTGAGCTATTTGGCCGGCACCAAGAACGCCGACATTCAGCTCTTCAAGCTGCATGCGGATGCCTCCGGGAGTCGCCCGTTCGTCGGTTAATCGTGGATCTCCATGCGCGTGATGAGACCCTGGTCCAGCTCGTACACATGGTGGACGGTTGAATCCGAGAGCACGCTGCCGGCGTGATCTTTGACCAGCTGATGCACGGTCACGTCAACGCTTCCGCCAGCGACAAGGTTGAGTTCCACCGGCGTCACCTTGGGATCGATCTCAGCCCATTGGCGTGTCCAATATTCCTTCACCGCCTCATGACCTTCGACGTAGCCGCCCTCCCAGCCGTTGGGCCAGTGAACGTCGTGCGTCATCTGCTCGAGCACCAGGTCGGCGTGCCTGGCGTTGAAGTCCTGATACAGCTGGGTGAACATCGCGAGCGTCTCGCCGTCAATTTCGGACATACATGCTTTTTAGCGCGACGAGGCCGGCTCACGCGGCGATGCCCCCACCCGCCGGTACGCTCGCGTGATGACACCCGAGGAGTTGGCGAACCTCGCGCATCTGCGGCGTGCCCGCGATCTGATGGATCGCGAATACTCGCACCCGCTGGATGTTCCCGCGCTTGCGCGGGCGGCGCTGATGTCGACCGCTCACTTCTCGCGGCAGTTCCGCGCGGCGTACGGCGAGACCCCGTACTCGTATCTGATGACTCGACGGATTGAACGCGCGATGGCGCTGCTGCGGCTCCGCGAGTTATCAGTCACCGAAGTCTGCCTCGCCGTCGGTTGTACATCACTCGGCTCGTTCAGCGCCAGCTTCACGAGGCTCGCGGGCGAGACGCCGACGGCCTACCGGGCACGCGACCACAGCGCCCTCTCGAGCGTGCCCGGTTGCGTGGCAAAAGACGTGACCCGGCCGCACCGGCAGCGGAGCAGAATCGGAGAAGCGGACCGGCGATTGGCGGCATAGGCTTCCCGCATGAACCTCACCCTTTCCACCTGCTTCGTGCTCGTCCACGACCCCGATCTGGCGCTCAACTTCTACCGGGACACACTCGGCCTCGAGCTGCGCAACGACGTAGCCCGTGATGACTTCCGCTGGCTAACGGTCGGC
>PLES01000114.1 GCA_003137075.1 Solirubrobacterales bacterium | reverse complement strand
TCATGCCGGGCAAGGTCAACCCGGTGATTGCCGAGGTGACGCTTCAGGTCGCGGCGCAGGTGATAGGCAACGATACGGCGATCACGATCGCCGGTAGCCAGGGCAACTTCGAGCTGAACGTGCGGGTGCCGTTGATCGCACGAAACCTGCTCGAATCGATCAGCCTGCTGGCCGCCACCGCACGCGTGCTGAAGGACAAGTGCGTGGATGGGATCGAGGCGAACCTCGCGGGCTGCGAGCGCAGCGCCGAGTCGACGCTGGCGGCCGCGACGGCCCTCAATCCCTATATCGGTTACGACAAGGCTGCGGAGATCGTCAAGGAGGCTTCGCACTCCGGCCGGCTGCTGCGCGAGGTCGCCTACGAGCAGGGCGTGGACGAGGAGACCTACAACAAGGCGATGGACCTGCGCAAAATGGCGCAGGGCAACCTCTGACGCATAGACGCTCGTCGGGCAAGGAAACCCGAGCGGTAGGTCGAAAGCCCGAAGCAGGTATTGCAAGTTTGCGCCCGGACCGGAACTTCGTTTCGCCCGGGCGTTTCCAAGAAAGTGCGATGAACCCGCTCGGTTTCAGACGGCTCGTCTCTCCCGCGCTGCGCGCCACCGTCGCGGCCGTCTCGGCCTGCGCGGTTGCGTTTGTCGCGCTGGTAGCCGCGCCAGCGGGCGCGGCGGCCGCACCGAGCAGTGCCTCGCGCTTCTACATCAGCGGTGCCGGATTCGGGCACGGGATCGGCATGAGCCAATATGGCGCCGCCGGATTCGCTCAGCACGGTTTCACCTACCAGCAGATCCTCTCGCACTACTACGCGGCGACGACGCTCGGCGAGGTCAATCCGAACCACAACGTCACCGTGCTGCTGCATGAGGGTGCCGCGAGCTTCAGAGGTGCCCTGCATATCAAGGGGTCGACGATCACCTTGAGCCCCCGGACCAACTACGGCGTGCTCCCGGCCGGATCCAACCTGAAGCTCATCTCCCACGGCCGCACGGTCGGCACTTTCGCTGCACCGCTGACGGTCACCGGCAACGGCACACCGCTGACGCTGGTCGGGCAGGGCCGTTACCTTGGCGCTTTCGTCTTTCGCCCAGCGACCAGGGGCGGCGTGATGACGATCAACGCTGTTGGCTTGGACAACTATGTGCGCGGCGTCGTCGCTGCCGAGATGCCCGCCTCCTGGCCCGCACAGGCGCTCGATGCGCAGGCCGTCGCGGCGCGCACGTATGCGATCACCGCCGGCGTCGTAGCCGCGGACTTCGATGTCTACGACGACACCCGCTCTCAGATGTACGAGGGTGTCAACGCCGAGACGCCGGCCAGTAACGCCGCGGTCGCGGCCACCTCGGGTCAGGTGGTCGAATACGACGGTGCGCCTGTCGTGACCTACTTCTTTGCGAGTTCCGGCGGGTACACCGAGAGCGTGCAAAACGTCTGGTACGGGATCGCCCCGGAGGCGTGGCTGCACGGGGAGCCCGATCCGTACGACGACTCCTACAACAACCCTTACTACCGCTGGAGCGACCCCTACAACGTGGGGACCGCGGCCCGCAAGCTACGCAAGTACTACGTCGGCACATTCGAGGGTCTGAACGTCCTGCAGACCGGTGTCTCACCGCGAGTCGTGCGGGCTCAGGTGGTCGGCAGCAGCGGTTCCGGCACCGTCACCGGGGCACAGTTGCAGTCGCTCTTCGGGACGCTGAGCACGTACATGTCTTTCTCGACGCTCACGGAGAACGCCACGCAGACCAGCACCCCGGTGGAGGCATCCACCGCTCCGGTTGCGACGAGCACCCCGACGACGACCGCCACGACACCGACGACAGCGACTCCGACCACCGTCTCGACGACCCCGGCTCCCTCGCCGACGACAACAACATCGACGCCACCGCCTACCGGCGGCACCGGACTCGCCGCCGCCACGGCGCAGACGGCCAACGCCACGGCGCCAGCCAGCACCACCAGCAGCAGTGACATCTCGATCAACGGCACCGTCTATCCGGTTCAGCAGGGTGCGGCGGTTGTCGCACAGCTCAAGGCGGCCGGCGGCTGGACGAACGTCGGCAGTGCCGAGGTCACCTCCTCGGGTACCTACGTCATACCGGTGCCGTCGACCGGTATCTATCGCGTCGCGTACGCCGGGATCAACGGCCCGAACATCTCGGTTCCGTAAACGCGCGGCCGCTACCGGCCATACCGCCCAGCCGCCCGGGTACGCTGCGCCGATGCCCGCGCCCCTGCTCGTCGTAGACGCCCCGTTTCTGCTCTACCGCTCGTTCTTCGCCCTGCCAGAAGCGATTCGCGGTGCCGACGGGCACCCCGTAAACGCACTCCTGGGGGCGGTCAACAACCTCCTGCGGGTCGTCGCCGAGACTTCGCCACGGGCGGTGGTGGTCTGCTTCGGCGCTGAGTCCGCCAGCTATCGCGTAGAGCTCTATGCCGGCTACCACGCCCAGCGTCCGCCGATGCCCGACACCTTGCGTTGGCAGTTCGAGCAGGCGCCGGTGCTGTTCGCCTCGCTCGGTTGGCAGGTCGAGTCCTCGGAGACGCTCGAGGCCGATGACCTGCTCGGCTCGCTGGGTCTGGTTGAGCAGGCGGCGGGCGGCTCGACCCTGATCCTCACCGGTGACCGCGACATGTACCAATGCGTGTCCGATGCCGTCAGCGTGCTGTATCTCAAGCAAGGCGCGGCCGGCTTCGAGACGGTCGACCCGCCCGAGGTCGAGCGCCGTTACGGGATCACGCCCGCGCAGGTTCCGGACTTCATCGCGCTGCGCGGCGACCCGTCCGATGGACTGCCGGGAGCGCCCGGGATCGGCGAGAAGACAGCGGCCGATCTGCTTCGCCGCCACGGCTCGCTGGAAGCCGTGATCGCGGCTGCCGGGGGAGAGCGGCCGCGGGTCGCGGCCGCTCTCCTGGAGCACGCCCCCGCGCTGCGTGACTACCAACAGATCGCGCTGCTGCGCACCATCGACCTGCCCCGGCCGGCCGACACGCAGGTCGATTTCAAAGCGGGCGCGGCCGCCGCCTCGCAACTCGGCATGGGCCAGTTGGCGGGCCGGCTTGAGGCCGCCAACTCGCTCGCGGACCTCTGAAAGCCCAGTCCCAGAATCTGGCAGTGGACGCGGCTGAGGTGCCTGCTCAGGCTGAGGCTATCCCGAGCTAGGCAGCAGGCCGCGGTTCAGCAGCGCCGTCAGCTGTTCGATCTCTGCCGGACTCAGTCCGCTGAGCATCGACGCGACGATCTCCGCCGACACCTGGTCGGCTTGGGCGAGGGCCCGCTCGCCGGCGGGCAGCAGCGTCACCCGTGAGCGCCTGCGGTCGTGCGGATCGCGGTTGCGCTCGACGAAGCCCTTTCCTTCCAGCTGGTCGATGTCGGCGACCAGCACGCCGGGGGCTGTGCCGAGCAGCTTCGCCAGCTCGTGCTGCGAACCCGGGCCGTCAACGGAGAGGATCGCGAGCATGCAGTAGCCGCGCGCATCGACCCCCACCGCCGCAAGGCGGCTATCCGCGATCGCGTCAAGTGCCGCGCCGAGGTGGAAGAGCATGAACCCGGTACGCCCGAGCAGCGCACGGGGTACGGGAAGGAGCGGGTCGATCGGCTCGCAGTCCTGATCGAACATGGCGATCCGCGCGTTGCCGGCGATGTCCTCGTTCACTGAATCGTTCATTTCTTGAATGATATCGCGTCGATGTGATACCTTCGAACCGGAATGATTCATAAACCGAACGATTGTTGGAGATGACGATGACGAAAGGGAAGCAAATCGACCGCAACCCGTGGCTGACGCTCACGATCCTCGCCCTGGCCCAGTTCGTCGTGATCCTTGATCTGACGATCGTCAACGTCGCGCTGCCGCACATTCAGCGCGATCTGCACTTCTCGGCCGACGGCCTGCAGTGGGTCGTCAACGCCTACACCTTGCTGTTCGGCGGCTTCCTGCTGCTTGGCGGCCGTGCAGCTGACCTCTTGGGCCGGCGCGCGCTGTTCATCGCCGGGCTCGCGATCTTCACTGGAGCGTCGTTCATGGCCGGCATCTCCCAGTCGTCGACGATGATGATCGCGGCGCGCGCAATCCAGGGACTCGGCGGCGCGATGCTGTCGCCGGCGGCGCTCTCACTGGTGACCGTGACCTTCCCGCACGGGCGTGAGCGCAACATCGCGATGGGCATCTGGGGCGCGCTGGCCGGTTTGGGCGGCACGCTCGGCGTGATCCTCGGTGGCGTCCTGGTCACCGGCATCAGCTGGCGCGCGGTGTTCTTCGTCAACGTCCCGATCGGAATCGCGCTGATCACCATCGCCCCGCTGCTGATCGCAGAGAGTCGCGTCGCCGCGGGCGAAGCAGCGCGTGGGTTCGACATCCCAGGCGCAGTGCTTGGCACCGGCGGGCTGCTCGGCGTCGTCTTCGGGATCGTTCGCACCCAGGCGCTTGGCTGGGGCTCGACCGAGGTGATCGTCTCGCTTGCGACCGGACTGGCGATGCTCGCGGCGTTCGTCGCCGTGGAACTGCGGGCTCGCTCGCCGCTGATGCCGATGCGGCTGTTCCAGCCCAAGGGCATGCGCGCCTCATCGGTGGCGGTCACGCTCAACGGCGCCGCCTTCCTCTCGATGTTCTTCCTGACCGCGATCTTCCTTCAGCAGGTGCGCGGCAAGTCGGCACTCGGCACCGGGCTGGAGCTGCTGCCGATGGGCCTTGCGGCGATCGTCTCGGCCGTGATCTCCTCGACGTTCGTCACCCGCGTCGGCACTCGGAGCGTGCAGCTCGTTGGTGGCGCGCTCAGCGTCGCGGGCCTGTTCGCGCTCTCCCAGGCAGGGGCAGACGGCTCGTATGTGACCGCGTTGCTGCCAGGTCTGGTGCTGTTCGGGGCCGGCCTGATCGCGATCGGCGTGCCCGCGCAGATCGCGGCCGTCGCGGAGGTCGAACATCGCGATGCCGGTGCCGCCTCGGCGATCATCAACTCCGCCAACCAGATTGGCGGTGCCCTCGGTCTGGCGGTGATCACGACGATCGCGAACTCACACGTGACGGCACTCGTGCACTCGGGCCTGCCGACCCGACTGGCCCTCGCGGGCGGCTTCCAGCGCGGCTTGATGGTCGCCGCGGTGGTGGCGGCGGTCAACCTGCTGTTCGTGATCGGCGCCCCGCAGATCCGGCCTGACGCTGAACTGGTGGCAGCGGCTGCGGGCGCCTAGTGCACTCGGGCCCGGCCTACGGTGTGAACTTGACGGTGATCACGTCACCGTCCTGGATCACGTAGTCGCGACCCTCGAGGCGCAAGGCGGCGTTCTCACGGGCGCCGCCGTAACCGCCGAACTTGATCAGCGCGTCCCATGAGACCACCTCGGCGCGGACAAACCCCTTCTGGATGTCCGAGTGGATCTGACCGGCCGCGTGCCAGGCCGAGAGGCCGCGGCGCAGATGCCAGCATTGCGCCGGCTTGTCCTCGCCCGCGGTGAAGAAGGCCACCAGTTCAAGCAGCGCAAAGGCGCCGCGCACGACCGTCTGCAGGCCGGACTCGGCAAGCCCCAGGTCGGCTCGCATCTCGGCGGCCTCCTCATCGCTGAGGTCACCGAGCTCAGACTCCAGACGGGCCGACACGGCCACGGCCTGGGCGCCCTGGGCAGCGGCGTGCTCGGCGATTGCGGGCGGGACCTCAGAAGAGCCCTCGTCGACGTTGGCGACGAACAGGACCGGCTTGGCGGTCAATGAGCCGAGCAGAACCTGTGCGTCCGCGGCGTCGTCGGGCGGCGGCACGTTGCGAGCCGGCTGGCCCGATTGCAGCGCCTCGATCAGGCGCCCGAGCCATGCCGCTTCGGCGATCGCGTGCTTGTCGCCGCTCTTGGCGGTTTTGGCGACGCGTTCATACCGGCGTTCAGCCTGTTCCAGATCTGCGTAGATCAGTTCGGTCTCGATCGTCGAGATGTCCGCCAACGGGTCGACGCGACCCTCGGGATGGATGATGCTGTCGTCCTGATGCGCGCGTACGACGTGCACGAGCGCGTCGGTCTCGCGGATGTTCGCCAGGAACTTGTTGCCGAGGCCCTCGCCCTTGGAGGCGCCGGCCACGAGGCCGGCGATGTCATGGAACGCGATCGTGTCCCAGACGATCTTCGAGGCCTTCACGAGCTCCGCCACCTGGGTCAGGCGGTCGTCTTCGACCGGTACCACCGCGATGTTGGGCTCGATCGTCGTGAAGGGATAGTTGGCCGCTTCCGCCGCAGCACCGGTGAGCGCGCTGAACAGCGACGACTTGCCGGCATTCGGCATGCCGACGATCCCGACCTTCATCGCGGCCACACCCTCGCCAAGGCGCTGCCAAGCAGTGCACCGGCCACAACGTCGCTGGGGTAGTGGACTCCGAGGTAGGGGCGGCTGATCGCGAACATGGCCGCGCCACCGTACAGCAGCGGCGCCGCAGCCGGCACCGCGCGTGAGTACATCTGCGCCGCGGCGAACGAGGTGGTGGCGTGCGCACTGGGAAACGAGAGGCCCGAGACGACTCCCGAAAGCGGCGGCAGCCCCTGGAGCTGTGGGCGCGGGCGTCTGACCGCCAGCTTGATCGCGTAGTTGAGCCCGTAGGCACAGGCAGTTGCCTCAATTCCGCGCCGCCACGCTTGGCGGCGCTGGGGTGTACGCGACATCGCCAGACCGGCTGCCCCCAGCACGAACCAGCAGGCCGCGTGCTCACCGGTCTTGGACAGCATCGCGACCCGGCGTTCCGCCTCGGCGCTCGTGTGGCCGCGCGTGCGCATCAGTGTGAGGAGGCGCTTGTCGAGCGCCAACAGTGGTTCGGAGGCAGTCAGGGGATGGTCGCCGGGAGTTGGCGGTCTGAGCAGCGCGCGGCTAGAAGCCGATGCGGTGGTCGTCGCTCTCGACCAGCACGTAGTCGATCCGCGTCGGGTCCAGCATGATCGTGCCGTCCTCCGCCGCAAGGGCGTGCCAGCCGTCGCTCTTGCCGAGCACTTCCTGCAGCTTGGTGAGATCGACGGACTTGACCCGGGCGGCCAGGACCTGCCCGCCACGGAATCCGATGCTGATCTTCTGGGGCTTTTCACTCGTGCTCATTTGGCGCTCCGCGTTAGTGGGGGTCGTTGGGCCGCCGGCTCAGTGGGCCGCGGGCTGGACCAGTTCGGTCAGTACGCCGCCGGTGGAGGCGGGATGTAGAAAGGCTACGCGGCTGCCGCGGATGCCGATCCTCGGGGTGGCGTCGAGCAGGCGTACACCTGCCTCGGTGAGAGTTGCGAGCGCCGCTTCGATGTCGTCGACGCGGTACGCGACATGGTGCAGTCCGGGGCCACGCTTCGCTAGGAACCTCGCGACTGCGGTCTGGGGTCCCAGCGGCGAGATCAGCTCGACGTGCGAGTCGCCGATGTCGAACAGCACCGCTTCCACGCCCTGCTCCGTGACGGTCTCGCGGTGGACCAACGGCAACTTCAGTGCGTCGCGATAGTGCGCGATCGCAGCCTCCAGGTCGGCCACGGCGACGCCGGTGTGATCGATCGCGGTGAACATCGCGCGGAGCTTAGCCTGGGTTCGCTGAGCTGGCGCAGGCCGTCAGCTCAGCAGACCTTGAAGTTGACGGTGAGCCGCTTGATCACCGTCGTGAGCTTGGTCTTGCCCGCGCTGCGCGTCGTCCGGGTGTAGGCGATCACCAACTTCAAGCTGTGCGTGCCGGCGTGCAGGCCCCTGAGATGCAGCGACTTACTGGTGGAAGCGTTCGCGGAGGTGGTATTCGGCCCGATCGTCGTGACCTTCACGGTGCGCTTCTTCCCGTGCACCGTCCTGGTCTCGGTGTGGACCCGCTTGAGGCCCTTGTCCAGGTAGTAGGCGACGCCCTTGAACTTCAGCTTCGGTTGGCCCGAGTGGGTCACGCTGCGGAACCCGACCTTGTACGCAGCTGAGGCGGCCAGGCATCTATCGACGATAGGTGTCGTCAGCGTCAGCAGTTGGTCGCCCAGCTTGAAGGTCGTCACCTTGGTGGTGGGCGCTGCCAGCACCTGCCAGGAGAACGACTTCGATGTGCTGGTACCGGTCAACGTCGCCGTCGCGGTGACGGCGACGTTGTACCTGCCGCTCTGCGTCGGCGCGCCGGCGATTACGCCCGTCGACGAGTTGATCGAAAGCCCGGCAGGCAGGCCGCTGGCTGAGAAGCCGACGCCGTGAGCTTCGCGGTCAGAGGCGGTCATTGCAAGGTTTACCGCGACGCCGGCCGTCGTTGTCTGGGCAGCGGGCTCCGCCAGCGTGACCGTGTCCGCTTCGTCGCAGAGCGTGGTCCCGAGCGGTCCGCCAATCGGGGTTCCCAACCCGGTGGCCATGTCGTACCCGCTGGCCACGGGATAGAGGCCGCCCTCGTAGCCCGTGCTCCCGACATCGTTGTTGCCGCCGTTCGCGACGTCGTTGAAGTCGCTTGCGTAGGCGTTGTCTGCGGCCTCATAGAGCAGCGGACTCGCGAAGCCGATCGCCTCCCGGTTGCAGACGCTTGAGTCGTTGACGAGCGCTGTGTACGCCGCCCAGAGCGGTGCCACGGCGCTCGTACCGCCAACCGTCAGCCAGCCTGCTGCCCCGGTGCCGTTTTCGGGTTGGGAGCAGGTCGATGAGCAGTAGATCTCGTAACCCGTTGTGGGATCGCCGTCGCCCGAGACATCTGGAACCTCACGGCAGTAGCTGCCACTCGCGGCCTGGCACGGCGTTCCCGACGAGTAAGGATCGATTACGTTGAGGCTGCTGACGGCGCCGGACTGCCAGCTCGGCATCGGCCAGATGCTCGAGACACCACCGCCGCTGGCGCCGCCGTCGTCGTTCCACACCGACTGGCCCGCCGGGTCGGGGATCGTGCCGGTGCCGGGCAACGAGGTACCGCCGGTCCCGGTCACGTAGGGCTGGCCGGCCGGATCGTCGACCGCCGGCGCATTGCTCTGGTCGTCGCCGTAACACCCGCTCGAGCCGGTGTCGCCAGATGCGGCAAACACGGTCTTGCCCTCCGTGGCCGCCTGCTCGAAGAGGACGTTCTCGCTCGCCAGATCGGTGGCGCTGGTTGTGGACGACTCGGTGACGCTCTCACAGGCACCCCAGGAGTCGGAGATGACGTTGACTGCGGAGTTGTCGACCATCGCCTGCAGCGCGGACACGAACCCGGTGTTGGCGTCGCCGTTCGGCGCCTGGTAGACGTCAAGCGTTGCCTGTGGCGCGAGCCCGATCACCTGCTCGATATCGAGCGCCGCCTCGCCGCTGCCGGCGCCGCTGCCCGCGCCGCCGTCAACCACGGTGTAGTTGATCGTTGGCGCGCTGCTGCCGCTGAGCCCGTAACAGCTCTCGTACGTGTCGATGTCGGAGCTCAGATTCGGCTCGAGCTCTATCAGCCCGATCGTTTCTCCCGAGCCCTCATCGCCCGCCGCGTAGTAGCTGTTGAGCCCGTAGGCCTGAGCGATCTGATCGGCGTTCCAGTACGTGCCACCCGGGTTGCCGGCGGAGCCGTCCGCCATGCAGGCGTTTGTAGGGCCACCGCTGGAGCTGATGTGGGCACGGACGCGGGTGGCTGACCTGCGGACGCTGTGGTCGCGTATCAGCTCGGTTGAAAGTGGGTTCAAGGAATTCAGCCCGAGGATCGCCAGTACGTGAGGCGCGACCGCTGTCGCGAGCTTGGGTGCAGACGTGTTGGCGAACGCGACCCGTCCGGAGGGCAGACGCAGACGTTCAAACGAGGTATTGAAAGCGCGTGAGAGCTGGCTCGAGCTTGCATCCACCAAGATCCCGAGGCCGTCGGCGCTCACCAGCCCCGGATCCAGGCCGGCCGTGCGCAAGGAGCTGGTGACGGTCTTGATCGTCGCCCGGGAGGCACCGAACTGCTGGCGGAACTGGCGTACCGAGAGGTAGTGGTGATAAAGGCTCGAGCCCGGAGTCGTGACCGCGTGCGCGTACCCGGCCAGGCCGTTTTGCGGCCTCAGCGTCACCAGCACGCGCAGCCTGGTTGCGCCCGCGAGTCTGCCGAGTTCGTGCGAGTCCAAGGTCCGTCCCGGTGCACGACCGACCGCAAGCTCATGCGGTGTGCTGGCCAGCGCCACCGATCCGGACGACATCGTGCCCAAGACGACTACCGCGGTGCCGACAAACTTCTGCAGCTTGCGGCCAGGCACGAGCATCGGCCGCCGATCCTACGGGATCGCTCAGTCCACCTGAGCCAGCCGCGGATTGGGCTTGTAGCTGCGCCCCACCTTGGCACTGGGCTTGCCGTCTGCGACCACCACATCTGCAGTGAAGTCATTCTGTCCGCGGATCAGCGACGAACCTACGCCGTAAGCATCAACCGGGACTCCAGCGGCTTCGAAGCGTTCGATCCGCTTCACGTCGAAGCCGCCGCTGGCGACGATCTTGACGTCGGCGAAGCCTGCGTTGTCGAGCGCGCGTCTCACGTTCTCCACGAGCCGTGGGTTTACCCCGCGTGGGTCGAAGCCGCCCATCTGGTCATATAGCGATCGATCGACGAGCTGCTCGGAGGTGTCGAGCCGAACGCCCCAGAGGTCTGGGCCCAAAGCGGTAGCCACCTCCACGGCGGTGCGCGCGCAGTCGTTCTCAAAGTCGACCAGGACCGTGATGTTCATCTCTTCGCGGTAACGCTTGGCGAAGACCTCGGCGGCCCTGACGGTGTTACCGCCATAGGCGGCGATCAGGCTGTGTGGCACGGTCCCGACTCCACGCCCGCCCCACCAGGAAGCCTGCGCGTCGGTGGAGACGCCGATCGCGCCGGCGACGTGCGCCGCCCATCCGTCGCCCGTCTGAACGTGCCAGTGGTCGTGGCGCGCCGGGAAGTAAAGGATCGGCTTGCCGCCGGCGGCCTGCACCACCGCCGCGACGTTGCGCATGATCAATGAGCGCCGCGAGAGCGAGCCCAGGTACGCCGTCTCCAGGTGCGCGAAGAGGCTGTAGTCACCCTCTATCGTCATCACAGTCTCAAACGGGGAGATCGTGTCGCCCTCGTCCAGCGCGTACACGACCAGCTGATCCCACCCTGAGATCCAGTTGCCTGCGTCGTCATGGCGGCCGGCAGCGAGCTTCAGCATCGCGATCGTCTCGTCGATACCGCCCAACAGCGAACTCTGCTTCTGGAAGACCTGCAGGATCACTCGCGGGTGATGGTTCTCGGCCTCCAGCAGCTGTTTGGTGTAGACGAAGTAAGCATCCGAGTAGTAGCCGTCTCGCAGCCGCTGGACCGGCAGCCGGAACGTCTCCGGATCGAGGCGAGCGCGTTCAGACTGCGGCATCGGGGCGAGTCTATGGACTCCATATAGTCGGCGGCGGCATGGCTGGGTTACGAAGCGCCAACGTGTTGCGGCACAGTGACTTCCGGCTGCTGTTCATCGGTCAGTCGGCGAGTGAGATCGGTAGCCAGGCGGTCGCGGTCGCAATCGCGCTCTACATCACCAGGCGCACCGGCTCTGCGACCGACCTCGCGATCGTGCTCGGCGCCGCGTCAGTGCCGTTTGTCGTGCTGGTCGTCTTCGGCGGCGTCTGGGCAGACAGGCTCCCGCGCCACCGGCTGATCATCGGCAGCGACCTGACCCGCGCGGCGCTGCACACGCTGCTCGGAATTCTGATCCTCACCGGCAGTCCGGCCATCTGGTTGATGGCCGTGATCGAGGTCTTCTTCGGCGCTGCACAAGCGCTCTTCCAGCCCGCCTACAGCGGTCTCACTCCGCAGACCGTGCCCGAGGATGAGATCCAGGCCGCACAGGCGCTGGTCGGCTTCAGCATGAACATGGCGATTGTTCTCGGACCTGTGCTTGCGACCGCGTTGGTGCTGACGATCGGCGCCGGACCGATGTTCCTGATCGATGCAGCCAGCTTCCTCTTTGGCGCGCTGCTGCTGCTGCCGGTGACGCCGCGAGTGCGCGCCCTCGATCAGCCGCCGGATGAGAGCTTCTTGAGCGGACTGCGCGACGGCTACCGGGAGGTGAGCTCGCGCATCTGGGTTTGGGGAACGATCATCGCCTACACCGGCGTCGTGCTGTTCGCACTGGTTCCGTGGCTCTCACTCGGTCCGCTGGCCGTCCGCCAGGTCTACGGGCACGTCGGCTTCTACGGCGTCGTCGTCGCCATCTGGGGTGGAGGCTCGGTCGCGGGTTCGCTGCTCGCCGCGGTCTGGCGTCCACGCCATCCGCTGCGTCTCGCGCTCGCTTTCGGGGTGCTCTGGGCGATGCTCGGCCTGCTCGTCGCGCTCGGGGTGGCGCGGCCGATTCTGATCGCGGGGGCGTTGATCTCGGGTGGCGCCGGGGCGCTCACCGGCATCTGGTGGGAGACGACGCTGGCCCGTCACATCCCGCCCGGGGCGCTCTCAAGGGTCAGCGCCTGGGATCACATGGGCTCGCTGGCGCTGATGCCGCTCGGCTTCGCAGCGGTCGGGCCGCTGGCTAACACTTTTGGCGTGCGCTGGGTGCTCGGCGTCGGCAGCGCGCTGGGCGCGCTGATGGCGGGGCTGGCGCTGCTCCCCAGCTCGGTACGCGCGCTTCCGGCGGCGGCGCCGGAAGCGGCCGCTCAGCCGAGCAGTTCGGCGGCGATGTCCACGTAGAACTGAGCTGCGTAGCCCAGGTCGCGCACGTCGATCCGCTCGTCCTTGTTGTGGACGAGCTGCGCCGTATCAAGCAACGTCTGGTGGCGGTGGGGGAAGAAGCCGTAGGCGACCACCTCCGGAAAGGCGGCGCGGAAGTAACTCGAGTCCGAGTAGCCCGCGAGCAGCGTCGGCACCGTCTTGGCGCCTGGGTCATGGCGTGAGACCCAGCCGTCGATCGCGTCCATCAGCGATGACTCGGCCGGCGAGGCATACCCGTAGACCTCCTCGGTGAACTCGAGCTCAACCTGGTCTGCCGCGTCGCCGAGCAGCTCAAGCATGCGCCGCTTGGCCACGTCCGCACCGAGGCCGGGAGGCACGCGGGTATCGACCTTGACGTAGGCACTGGCGGGAATCACGTTGATCTTCTCGGAGGCCTGGATCACGGTCGGGACCATCGTCACCGCCAACAACGGCTCCAGCATCAGCAGGATCAGCGGGGTCTGTGCCGCGAGCCGCTCGAGCGCGCCCGCGGGATCACTCGGGTCCTCGCCGAGCGCAGCGATCATCGCCAGCGGGATCTCCGTGGGGTCGAGGCCGACCATTCCCGGCTTCAGCGCTTCGAGCACCGGCGCCAGCTTCAGCAGCGCGTTGTCACCGAGGCGCGGCATCGATGCGTGTCCGGCCATGCCGCTGGCGGTGAGCTTCAGGCGGAAGATGCCCTTCTCGCCGCAGCAGACGCCGTAGTGGCGCACGCCACCGTGCTCGAAGGTGCTGCCGGCGCCCTCGTTGAGCAGCAGGTCGCAGCGAACCTTGTCTGGGCGCTGCTCGGTCAGCCAGCGGGCGCCGACCTCGCCGCCGGTCTCCTCGTCTGCGACGAACACGAGCTTGAGCGCGCCACGGGCGGGGCGCCAGCCGTCACGGGCCAGCGACACCGCCGCCACGGCCTCAGCGGCGACCTGGCTCTTCATGTCGAGCGCCCCGCGTCCCCAGAGAAAGCCGTCGACTACAGCTGCTGACCAGGGGTCTTGCTGCCAGTCCTGCGCGGCCGCGAGCACCGTGTCGACGTGTCCGAGATACACCATCGTCGGGCCCTCGCCAGGGCCGGTCAGGGTTGCAACGAGGTTCGGGCGCGCGTCGTCGACAGCGAGCAACTCGGTCTCGAAACCCGCCT
This sequence comes from Solirubrobacterales bacterium, assembly GCA_003137075.1. Classification (GTDB taxonomy): domain Bacteria; phylum Actinomycetota; class Thermoleophilia; order Solirubrobacterales; family Solirubrobacteraceae; genus Palsa-465. The sequence goes on along the minus strand of PLES01000114.1, from coordinate 7,370 downwards.
CGCGCACGTACGCCTCGAGGTATTCGATCGCGGCGCGCTCGTTGCCGGGCGGGTTGACCGTGTTGAACCGGATCAGCTTCTGCAGAACTTCAGTGGTCTCAGCTTGCAAATCAGACATTGGTCAAGAGCCTATATCGTCGTGGCTCATGCACGACGAGGACCTGCAGCTGGCTCTATCGCTGGCCGACGCCGCCGACACGATCACGCTGGCGCGCTACCGCGCCGCCGATCTTGCGGTCGAGACCAAGCCTGACATGACCCCCGTTTCTGAATCGGACAAGGCCGCGGAGCTGGCGCTGCGGGCGCTGCTGGCGCGCGAACGGCCAGACGATGCGGTCATCGGTGAGGAGTTCGGCGGCGTCTTGGAGGCCGGCGATGCCGGTACGCGGACCTGGGTGATCGACCCGATCGATGGCACCAAGAGCTATGTGCGCGGAATGGACACCTGGAGCACGCTGATCGCACTGATGGTTGACGGTGTCGTCGCGGTCGGCGTGGTCTCGATGCCGGCCCTGGGCAAGCGTTGGTGGGCGACGCGCGGCGGCGGTGCATTTGCCGACGGTCGGCGGATCCAGGTCTCCGCGATCAGCGAGCTCAGCGACGCGCAGTTGCTCTGGAGCGGAGTGCAGGAGTGGGACGCGGTCGGCGCCACCGAGCGGCTGTTGGCTCTGGCCCGCGCGTGCTGGCGCACGCGCGGTATCGGTGACGCCTGGCAGTACATGCTGGTCGCCGAGGGTGCGGCGGAGATCGCGGTCGACCCCGAGGTCACCCTNNCCGGCCGGGGGCAGCGGTCTGGCAACCAACGGCGCGCTGCACAACTCCGTGCTCGAGTTTCTGCGATAGGCAGCTACCATCGTTCGACGTGAGTCGTACGATCGTTCTATGCGCGTAGTCCCGCATCCGGAGACCGAGCAGTTGCACCTGGCCGGTGTGCTGCACGCGCTCAGCGATCCGGTGCGACTTGAGATCGTCTGGGTCCTCAGTGACCTGCCGGAGATCTCGTGTGGTCGCATCGAGGTCGGGATCTCGAAGTCGACGCTCACCCACCATCTCAAGGTCATGCGCGACGCCGGCTTGACCCGGACTCGCTGCGAGGGAGTGCAGCGATTTGTCTCGCTGCGCCGCGATGACATAGACGAGCGCTTCCCTGGGCTCCTGGAACTAGTACTGTCTCACGCGCCTGCGTCCACGACGCTCGTGTAACAAGTAGCAGCCGCCGATGTACTTAATGTCGACGGCGCGGGATAGCACGTCCCGCAGCGGCGCCGGCTCTTAGCAAAGACTTAGTCAGCTGCGCCGCAACGTTCGATGCGCCGGAGTGTTTTGGCGCTCAGATGGCACCTGGATTTCGTCTACGCCAGGCGCTGCGATCGAGGACAAATGGGTAGGCCTTGGTTGTGCGTGGAGACGCTTGACAAAACTTGACGTAGACGTATAATTCGATCATCTTGAAATTAGCGAACGAGGAGGAGCCAAAAATGACCGCCATGGCCTCCAAAACCCGCCCTAGGGGCGAGCACACAGAAAACGAAACACCGCGCGCAGCCCGCCGCAGCAGCAAGCCGACAGCGTCGGCACGCACTGTCTCGGCTCAGAACGCGCATGCCAACAACGTCACCAAGCTGCCGGGACGCCGCCGCGAGTCCGCAGCGCCGGTACTCGACGGCTCACTCGAGTCGCTGGAGATCTTCTTCCGCGAGGCACGGACGCACGAGCTGCTGACCGCCGCTGAGGAGATTGATCTCTCGCAGCGGATCGAGCGCGGCGACCTTGAAGCTAAGGAGCGGATGATCAACGCGAACCTGCGTCTGGTCGTCTCGCAGGCCCGTCGTTATCAGGGCCACGGGCTTTCCCTCGAGGACCTGGTCCAGGAGGGCATGCTCGGCCTGATCCGCGCGGTCGAGAAGTTCGACTGGCGCAAGGGCTTCAAGTTCTCCACCTACGGCATCCTCTGGATCCGTCAGGCGATTCAGCGTGGTCTGCAGAATTCCGGCCGCACCATTCGCGTCCCCGTTCATGTCGCACAGCGTCAGGTCAAGGTCCGCAAGATCGAGACTGAGCTGGCACTGAAGCTGGGTCGCGAGGCCACCGATGAAGAGGTCGCGTTGGTCGCGGAGCTGCCGATTGAGCAGGTCGCCGAAGTGCGCGAGCTCTCTGCCGGCATCACCAGCCTCGACGCACCTGTCAGCGATGACGGTGAGATGGCGCTTGGTGATCTGCTCCGCAGCGATCAACCGCAGCCCGATGAAGAGGTCGCCGACCGCTGGCGTGACAGCCAGGTCGCTGAGGTGCTCTCGAAGCTTCCGGAGATGGAGCGCAACGTGATTCAGCTGCGCTTCGGGCTTGGTGGCGATGAGCCCCGCACCGTGCGCCAGACCGGCGCCGAGCTCGGCATCACCACCTCGCAGGCAGGCGAGCTTGAGCGCCGTGCGCTCACCACGCTGGCCCGCAACCCGGAGTTGGCTGCGCTGCGTCCCGCGGCTTAGTCACTTTCGACCCCGCCACGCCGCATCGCGGCGGTTCGTGGAGATCGCGTTTGACCTGAGAGGGTCGGCCCCGGATGGGGCCGACCCTCTCGGTGTTTAACTCAGCGCCGCGTCGATCATCGGGGACGGCGCCGGGCCAAAGCCTGCAACGGCCGGNNAACGGCCGGGCGCCAGGGCCAAAACCTGCAACGGCCGAGCGCCAGGGCCAAACCCCGCCACAGCACCGCCACGGCCAAAACCCGCCACGCGCCGGTCGGGCCGAGACCGATTGGCGGGTTTACGACGAATACGGGTGTTAACTCGCCAACCCATTCGGCTTGCGGCAGCGCTTGGCGGGTTTTGGCACCGGTTGTCGAGTGTCGCCTCAGCGCGCGAGTGGCGCCCCCGCGGCCGGCAAGCGCCTCCCAACCAAGTCCGGATTGCTTGAACGCGTTGCAGCGCCCCTTCGCTTAGGATCGGCGTTATGTCGATGGACTGCACGTACCGCCTGCGAATTCCGCATCGCGCCGGCCAGCTGGCCAAGGTCGCGACGCTGATCAGCGACCAGGGCGGGCTGATCGGTGACGTCCACACGGTGGCCGTCGCTCGCCTTGAGGCGATCCGCGAGATCACGGTCGAGCTGCGCGACAAGGACCACGCCGACTCGCTGGCGCTTGAGCTCGGCGGGCTGCCCGGCGTGAGCGTGGTCTGGTACCACGACCGCGCCTTCATCGCCCATGACGGCGGCAAGCTGCAGATGGGCGTGCGTCGCCCGATCACGACCAACCAGGAGGTGCGCGACGTCTACACCCCTGGTGTCGCGCGCGTAGCCTCGGCGATCGCTGAGTACCCGCAGCTCGCCGGCAAGTTCACGATGATCGGGCGCAGCGTCGCGATCTGCACCAACGGTACCCGCGTGCTCGGGCTGGGTGACATCGGTCCCGTCGCCGCGATGCCGGTGATGGAGGGCAAGGCGATGTTCTATTCGCAGCTCGTCGGCATCACCGCGGTGCCGATCCTGATCGATACCAAGGATGTGGACGAGTTCGTTGAGACCGTCATCCGGATCGCTCCGGGCTTCGGCGGCATCCACCTCGAGGACATCGCCACTCCCGGTTGCTTTGAGATCGAGCGCCGGCTGATCGAGGCGCTGCCCCAGCCTGTGATGCATGACGACGTCCACGGCACCGCCGTGGTCACGCTGGCGGCGCTGATCGCAGCTTGCAGTCAGGCCGATATCCGCTTGGATGAGGCTGTCGTTGGGCAGATCGGCCTCGGCGCCGCCGGCTTCGGAATCGCCACCTTGATCCACGACGCCGGCGTCAAGCGCGTGCTCGCCTCTGACCCCACGCCGTCGGCTCAGGAGCAGGCTCGCGCCCGCGGGATCGAGATCACCGACCTCGACACGCTGATGCGCGAGTGTGACGTCGTGGTTGCGACCAGCGGTCGCCCCGGGCTGATCACGCCCGAGATGGTCCGCAAGGGCCAGGTGATCTTCGCGCTCACCAATCCGGTTCCGGAGATCGAGCCCGATGCAGCACTCGAGGCCGGCGCAGCCTTCGCCGCCGACGGCACCAGCGTCAACAACGTGCTCGGCTACCCCGGTATCTTCAAGGGAGCGCTGATGGCAGGCGCCAGCGAGATCAACGTCGAGATGAAGCGCGCTGCCGCCTGGGCGCTGGCCGGTCTCACCGTCGGATCGGAGCTGATCCCCGAGGTCCTGGACCTGAAGGTCCATCAGGTCGTGGCCGAGACAGTCCGTCAAGCGGCGATCGACAGCGGCGTCTGCGACCCGGGTCGCATAGTCCCTGAGTTCTGAGCGCCGGTGCGCCGCGAGGCGCACACGCCTACCCGGGTCACGCCGGCGTTCCTGTCCGCTCGAGCTCCATCAGGGCCATAAACGCGGCGGTCGCGGGGCTGAGCTCGACGTGGTCGCGCAGCACGACTGAGACCTCCCAGCTCACCGCCGGTAAAACGTCGCGGGTCTGCAGGCCGATGCTGTCGGCGGCGATGATCGATTCGGGCAGCAAGGCGACGCCGAGTCCTTCGCGGATCAGCTGTTTGCAGGCCGGTACGTCGGCGATCTCGATTGCGACATGACGGTGCACGTCAAGCGCCGCGAAGGCACGATCTACGAGCGTGCGCACGATCCAGCCGGTGGGGAAGTCCACGAAGCTGGCACCGGCCAACTCGCGCAGCTCGATCGGCCGGTGCAGGTGCACGCACTTGCGCGTACTCGAGCCGTCGTCCTGGCCGCTGGTCAGCAGCAGGCGCTCTGAGGCAAGCGGCAGGACGCGCAACCCCTTCGGCTGCTCGGCGACGGCCACCAGCGCCAGATCGAGCTCACCGTTCGCCACCTCATTGACCAGTTCCGCCGCCCCTCCGGCTGCCGGGCGCATCGTGATTTCCACATCCGGGTGCTCGCGGTGGAAGCGGCCGAGCAGGCGGGGTACGTTCACGACCGTCAGCGCCTGCATCGCTCCGATCCGCAAGCGCCCCCGGATCACGCCGTTGACAGCGGCCGCCTCGTCACGGATCGATTGCGCGCCGGCCAGCGTCGTACGCGCAGCTGGGAGCAACGATCTGCCTGCTTCGGTGAGACGCACGCGATGGGTCGTGCGCTCGAAGAGCTTCACCGCGAGCTCGCGCTCCAACGCGCGCACCGACACAGAGAGCGCCGACTGCACGTAACCGAGCCGGCGCGCCGCCCGCGTGAAGCTCTCGTCTTCCGCGATCGCCACAAAGTGCTCAAGCTGACGCAGTTCCACCGTGCACTAATGGTAATGCTTCAAACAGATAACAGATGTGCCGAACGTTCGTTGGACAGAATTACCATTCGGGCCCAAGCTCTGTACATGAAAACCTCAGTGCTTGATCCCATCCGCAGCGTCCCGGGCGGGCGCGCGCCGACAGCGGCGGCCGACAGCGCTCGCAAGCCCTCCTCGCAGAAACCGACTCCAAGTGCCGCGCACGGCGTGGCCCTCTGGGTCGCGGCCGTCGCATTCCTGCTCAACATGGGCCTCTCAGCAGTGCCGACCCCGTTGTATCCGCTCTACCAGCAGCGCGACGGCATCTCCGACTTGACGGTCACCGTCGTCTACGCCGTGTATGCGCTGGGCGTAGTGGCCAGCCTGTTCCTCGGTGGCCACCTATCGGACACGCTCGGTCGCAAGCGAGTGTTCGTTCCGGCGCTGCTGGTCAACGTGATCAGCGCGCTGATCTTCATCTTCGAGCCGAGCCTCGCAGGGCTGATCGTCGCCCGCGTGATCTCCGGCGTCTCAGTCGGCCTGACGACCGCGACGGCCACCAGCTACGTCAGCGAGCTCCACGCCAAGCACCGCCCCAATGCCGGCACGCGCCGCGCGGACGTGGTCGCTACCGCCTCGAACCTCGGCGGGATCGGCTTTGGTCCGCTGGCGGCGGGACTCTTGGCGCAGCTTGGCCCGATGCCGCTGCGGCTCTCGTACATCGTCTTCGCTGGTGCGCTGCTGGTGCTTGCACTGGCGCTGGCGCTGTCCCCGGAGACGGTCGAGCGCCCGGATCCACGCCCTGCCTACCGGCCGCAGAGGATCGCTGTCCCGGCCCACGCGCGTGGCCTGTTCTTCGCGGCAACGTTCGCCGGCATGGCGTCGTTCGCGGTATTCGGCGTCTTCAACTCGCTGGTGCCGAGTTTCCTCGCCGGAACCCTGGGCATCGACTCGCACCTGACCGCCGGTGCCGCGTCGTTCGCGCCGTTCGCCGCCGCCGCTGTCGCGCAGATCTTCCTGGCCGGTACACCCAGCCTCGAGCTGCTGCGCCGTGGCGTCCCGACGATCGTCGTTGGCCTGCTGTTGTTCGCCGGCGGTATGTGGGACAGCAGCCTGCCACTCTTCCTGGTCGGTGGCGTGATCACCGGAGCCGGCGCTGGCATGGTCTTCAAGGGCGCTTTGCTGGTGACCGTCGCCAACGCATCTGCCGACACCCGTGCGGAGGTCCTAGCCGGCTACTTCCTAGGCGCATACGTCGGACTCTCGATCCCGGTGATCGGGCTCGGTCTCGCCACCACCGTGTGGGCGGCGAAGGACGCAATGCTGGTCTTCGCCGTACTGGCCGTGGCTGCGCTTGTCTTCTCCGTGGGCGCTGTCCAGCGCCATGCTGGATCGCGTGGGTGAGAGAGGAATAGGCTTGCCAGATGTCCGCGACCCAGTCACTGTCCCAGCGCGCTGCGGGCAGCATCAACCACCCGCTGACCCGGGCGCTGCTGGCGCTGACGTTCACCACCGGGCTTGTAGACGGCGTCAGCTATCTCGGCCTCGGGCACGTGTTCGCCGCCAACATGACCGGGAACATCGTTCTGCTCGGGTTCGGCATCGCCGGCGGTTACAGCCTCCCGGTGCTCGCACCGATCATCTCGCTGCTGGCCTTCCTGGTCGGCTCCGGTGTCGGTGGGGTGCTGGCCAAGCGCCACTCCGCGACGCACCACGTGCACGCCGCTTGGGCGCTCGCTATTGAGACCAGCCTGCTCGCGACCACGACTTTCGTCGCGGCCGTGAACACGCCCTACAAGGGCGAGTTCTCCGGGTATCTGGTGATCGCACTGCTGGCGTTGGCGATGGGCGTGCGTAACGCGACGATCCGCAAGATCGCCGTACCCGATCTGACCACGACCGTTCTGACCATGACGCTCACAGGGCTGGCTGCTGACTCCAAGTTCGCGGGCGGCGACGGCAAGGGCTCGTTAAGGCGGGTGGCGGCTGTGACAACGATGCTGCTCGGCGCGCTGGCCGGAGCTCTGCTGCTCAAGGTGGGCATCGTGCTGCCGCTCGGCGCCGCCACGGCGCTCGCCGCCTTGACCTGGCTGTTCTACATCCCCGCCGCCCGGCGCGCGGCGGCAGCTTAGAGGCGGGCGTGGGGCCGCAGTTACCC
>PLES01000009.1 GCA_003137075.1 Solirubrobacterales bacterium | reverse complement strand
GCGTGCTTGGTGAGGTCGTCGTAGATCGTCAGGGCGTGCTTGCCGTTGTAGAGGAAGTACTCGCCCATTGCGCAACCGGCGTACGGAGCCAGGAAGGTGATCGGCGCGGACTCGTCGGCGGCCGCCATCACGATGATCGTGTTCTCCAGCGCGCCGGCGTCCTCAAGCTGTTTTGCGAGCGCTACGACGGTCGCCTTGCGCTGCCCGATCGCGACGTAGATCGAGATGACACCGGTGTCCTTGTTGTTGATGATCGTGTCAACGGCGATCGCGGTCTTGCCGGTCTGACGATCGCCGATGATCAGCTCGCGCTGGCCACGGCCGACCGGGATCATCCCGTCGATCGCCTTGATGCCGGTTTGCATCGGCTCCTTCACGGGCTGACGCTGGACGACGCCGGGAGCCTTGTGCTCGATCGGACGGAAGCCGTCGTTGTGGATCGGGCCCTTGCCGTCGAGCGGGTTGCCGAGCGGGTCGACGATGCGGCCGAGCAGGCCGTCGCCGACGGGAATCTCGAGCAGGCGCTTGGTGCGCTTGACCGTGTCGCCCTCAACGATCTGCTCCCACGGGCCGAACAGCACGGCACCGACGTTGTCCGACTCGAGGTTGAGCGCGAGGCCGGTAACGCCATGCGGGAGCTCAAGCATCTCGAAGGACATGCAGTTCTCGAGGCCGTGAACGCGAGCGATGCCGTCGGCAACCGACAGCACGGTCCCGACCTCTGCTAGGTCGGCGCTGGACGTATCGAGGCCTTCGATACGGCTCTTGAGGATTGATGTGATCTCGTCTGGCTTGATTTGCATGTTCGTTACGGCTCCTTGACGGGGCAGTCTTTCGGGTAAAGGGAAGCTTAGGCGGGTGCCTGTACCAGGGGTTTCGACGAAGGCGTTACGCCTGGGCGACTTCCCGGCGAAGTTGTTCAAGACGCGTCTTGATCGACGCGTCGAGGATGAAGTTGCCGACCCGTAGGACGATCCCACCGAGGATCTCCGGATCGACGTTGCTCGAGAGTTCGATCTCGTTGCCAGTCTGCTCGCCGATGCGGCGGCCGAGACTCTCTACCAGCTCGGGGTCGAGCTCGACGGCGCTCGTGAGCTGGACCGGGAGCAGCTTGTTGGTCTTGTCGTAGAGCAGATCGAAATCAGTCCTGATCCGATAGATCACCGGTGTCCGGTGACGCTCGATCAGCGCCTCCAGGAAGTTCAGGAAGATCGGTTCAGCACCCTCGACGGCACGGTGCAGACCGTCCTTCTTCTCCTGCGCCGAGAAGTACGGCGAGAAGAAGAAGACCGCGACCTCGCGGTTGCCCGCCAGCGCGTCCGCAAACTGACCAAGCTGCTCTTTGACCACGTCGAGCTTGTCCTGCTCGACAGCGACCTCAAACAGCGAGCGTGCGTATACCTTTGCGATCTCTTCCATGTGATGTGCGTTCTAGCGCCAGTGGCAGAGCCGGCCGGCGCTAGTTGTCGCCTCCGCCGAGGGCGCTGAAGTCGAGTTCGCGCAGGGCTTCCTCAACCAGTCGCTTGTGGTCTTCCCCGGTGAGCACCTTGCGGGTGACCTTCTCGGTCGCCAGCACCGTCAGCGCTGCAACCTCACTGCGGATCTCGTCGATCGCGCGGCGGGTCTCGGCCTCAACGTCGCGACGGGTCTGCTCCAGCAGGCGTTCACGCTCGGCACGTGCCGTCTCGATCGCCTCCTTCTGGTGAGCGTCACCGGCCACGCGGGCGCGGGAGATGATCTCATCGGCCTGCGCTCGCGCCTCAACCAGACGCTGGCGGTATTCAGCCAGCACGGCATCCGCGTCGATACGCAGCTTCTCAGCGGCGTCTATGTCACTGGAGATGGTCAGGGCGCGCGCGTCGAGTGCCTGGCCAATCAATGGGAACACCCATTTGCGCAGGACCAGGAATACGACAATGAACACCACCAGCACCCAGATCATCAGCCCCACGTTGGGGGTGATCAGGAAGGAGCCCGATGATGCGATCGGGATATGTGCGGCGACGGGCATCAGTGCTTAGAACAGGAAGGCAGCGATGAATCCGCCGACGAGGCCGTAGAAGAAGCAGGCCTCGGTCAGAGCGAAGCCGAGCCACTGATCGCGCTCGATGTCCTGGCGCAGCTCAGGCTGGCGGGTCTTGGACTGGATTGCGGCCCCGAACACGGAGCCAATGCCTGCGCCCGCGCCCGCGGCACCGCCGCCTGCGCCGACACCGAGGGCGATCGCCTCGCCGGCCTTCTGGCCGTAGGTGTCCCCTACCGCGCCGAGCAGCGGGTGGAAGATCGTCAGGAAATGGAGGAACAACATTTACTTGGTAGCTCCTTGTTGATGGCTAGTGGCTCGAGACCGCGTCACCGAGGTAAATCGCAGTCAAGATTGAGAAGATGAAGGCCTGTAGACCCGCGATCAGTACCGCCTCGAAGGCGAAGATCGCGAGGCCGATCGGGAGCAGCAACCACTGCACCCAGGGATCACCGACGAGCACGCCCAGCTCGCCGCCCATGAACGCGATCAGCATGTGACCGGCCAGCAGGTTGGCCCAGAGTCGGACGGTCAGCGAGATCAGCCGCAGGAAGTAGGAGAGGATCTCGATCACGAAGATCAGCGGTTTGATCGGACCGGTAATGCCGGACGGCATCAGGCTCTTGAGGAACCCGATCGGCCCGTGCTGTGCCTTCAGGCGCTCCCAGGTGAAGAGACAGAAGACGAGCAGCGAGAGGATCAGCGGGAACGCGACGTTCGTGTCGGCGGCGTAGATCTGGAATGACGGGATGTGGGCGCCGAAGACCTTGAACTTTTCGAGCGTGTCGATCGGCAGCGGGATGTAGCCGATCATGTTCGAGACCAGGATGAAGATGAACAGCGTCGCGATCAGCGGGAAGTACTTCTTCTGAAGTTTGTTGTCGTGCAGGCTGTCGTTGGTCATCGACTCCGTCAGCCCGTAGAACATCTCCACCGCTGTCTGTAGCCGTCCGGGCCGCTGCTTGAGCCGCTTGGCGACATAGAACAGGATCCAGAGCGTCAGCACTGCGGCGATCAGGACGTAAAGCACGCCCTTGTTGAAGTCGATCGGGCCGGCGCTGAACCAGGTGCTGAGCTTGAACTCATCGGTCGGCGTGAAGGTGTTGTGCAGCACCTGCAGAGACTTATGCGGCTTGAAGCCGAAGACGGCGATGAAGAAGACCAGTCCGAGCAGGTAGGACCCGCCAAGACCAAGTAGGACCTTCTTCATCGTGCTCATGCCGGCTTTTCCAGCCTTGCCGGCAGGCTTGTCTGCCTGGCCGGCAGGCGCCGGGGCTCCGGGTGGGCGAGTGTCGGTCGGTGCGGTGATCGCACTCATCTAGTTCAGCTCCCTTTCGACCGGCGGCGGACCGCTCATCAAACGCATCACAAACGCCACCGAGTAGGCCACGCAGATCACCAGCGCGGCCGCGAGCCCATCCTTGTGGTTCCCGACTACGGCCGCGAGCACGATCGCCCCGGCCAGCAGCCAGATGCGACCGAACGCCTCGAATGTGCGGATGCCCGCGCGGCGAATCGACTCGTCGATCTTCGCGGTCTGGCGAAAGTCGAATGCCTGCAGCGCGCGCTGGATGATCCAGGCTGCGGCGCCGACGAGATAGCCCAACACGGGCGCACCGAGAGCCAGCGCCGGGATCGCTGCGATCACAACGACGGCGAGGTCCAGATATTTCCGCGCGTTTATGGCAACCCGCTCAGACGAATGGGCGTTTTGATACAAAGTAGTCATATTCCGTTGGGCGGTGGCTGCCCAAGGTCGGGACGCCGCATCCTAGCGATTCACGGCGTCTTGAGTCTATTGCCTAGCTTAAGCGTGCATAAGCGGCAGGCGCGGTTTGGGGATCTGCCCCTCGGCCCACATGGAGGCTAGCGCAGCTCGCGGCAAACCGAATGCGCCCTCATAAACGAGGTAGCGCGTGTCCCATCGCGGGAAGAACTTCACGTTGAAGCGGTAGAGGCTCTCGATCTGGAAAAAGCGGTCCAGGCGGTGACAGAGACGCCCGAGCCCGGCCTCGATCCGGCTCGTTGGAGCGTGCATGAAGCGGGCGCCGGTGGCGAAGTTGAGCGACATCTCCTCGATCCCGCGCGCCCGCAGCAACTCGATCGCCTGCGCCACCAGGAACTCGGTCAGGCCGTTTGGCGTGCTCGGATCGCGGCGCATCATCGAGAGCGAGACCGCCGGGCGCCCGTAGCAGGGCACAAAGTGCAGAACCCCGCGGATCGCGCCGGCCCGGTCGCGCGCGAGCACAAACAGCGTGTCCTGCTCGCAGTCACCGCGGATGGAGTCCATCGCCATCGAGAAGCCGCGTTCCGGCCTGCCCAGGCGCCCGAGCTCGATCACGCGCTCGATCTCCGGCAGGGTCGAGCGGTCGAGCGTCGCGAGCGTGTCGAGCTCAGCAGTGAAGCCGGCCTTCTTCAGACGCGTGACCGACTGGCGGACCTTGCGGATCGGTCGCCCCTCGAGTGAGAACTTCTTCAACTCGACGATCGCCTCATCGCCGATGTAGAGCGCCTGCAGACCGAGCTCGTCGTAGATCTTGACCAGCTGCTCACTGGCGCCGACGGCCGCAAGCTTCAGACCTCGGGAGCGCGCGAAGCCGCGAACCTCGAGCAGCAAATCCGCGAACCCCTGCGACGGTCCGACCGGGTCACCGGAGAGCAGCATCGTCCCGGCCTCGACCCGATAGGCGACAAACGCCGTGCGATCTTCATTGAAGTAGTAGTGCTTATCCGGGCGCAGTTTGAAGAAGGAGAGCGTGTCCTGCCCGTGTTCACGGACCACTTCGACCGCCAGCNNGCGATCACCAGCAGCGCCCCGATCTCCATGAAGTGAACCCCGAGCGGAATCCAGGACCAGTGGATGTCGTGTCCGAAGGCGCCGGCGCTGTGCCGCCCGAAGTGGTCCTGGCCCTGTTTGAAGCGCAGCAGCGCGCTCGACTCCCCCAGCAACTTGAGGCGGCCGTGATCAACCCAGTTGGCGATCACGACAAGCGTCAGGCAGAGCGCGCCGACCAGCGGCACCCGCCAGACAGCTGAACGCAGCGTGATCGGCTCGTGATCGACACTGAACTGACTGCGCCCGCCGTAGAGCAGTCCGGCCACCGCCCACCCGACCAGCGCCTCCTCGAAGTCGAGGCCCTTCAGCAGGTTGACGATGCCGACCGTGACCAGCAGGAAGCAGGCGAGTTGCCGTGCCCGTCGGCGCCGTTTCAGCAGGTACGGCGCCGTGAGCAGCAGTGCGGCGCCGGTCGGCAGGGCCAGCGCGTGGAAGAACTCAATCGTGTGCATCGCTTCGACCTGCAGCAGCAAGTGTCCACGCCACCTGATGTCCGGCGTCAGCGCCGAGGCGATGTTCACCGCGCCCACGAGCGCTGTTAACAATGCAGCGAATCTGGGCAGCCAAGGGCTGTCGCTATGAAGGCGTTCTCTGAGCATTTGCTGAGGGGGAGGGACAGTAAGCTCGCGTCGTTGACTGCGAACCCAAGGCGAGTATCACGATGAACCGTAAAGCGAACCTCAGACTGAAATTACTCACCTACCGGCAATTTGTTACGGCCTGTGGGGTCGCCGCCGCGCTGTTCGCCGGGGTTGGCGCGTCGCTGTTGGCCGGCGCGGCGGACGCCAGCGGCCCGCTGGCCGCTGGCCAGGCAACGCTGCCCGTGAGCACCGGTACCCACATACCGACCACGGTGACGACCACCACTACCGCCACCACCACGAGTACCGCGACCCGCACTAGCACGACAAAGACGACGGCTACGCCCACCACGCTGCCGACCGCCAAGGCGTATCTGCCGCCCGCGGGCCAGATCTTCCAGGGCTCGACTGCCCCAGTCGCCGCTTACACAAAAGCGACTGGCAAGCATCCGGCCGTCTACCAGCAGTCGGTCGCCTGGGGTCAGTACCTGCCGGGGATCGCCAAGGGAGCCGCTCGATACCGCGCTCGCATGATGATCTCGATCTCAACGATGTACGGCTCAAGGAACGTGATCACGCCACAGGGGATCGCTACCGGGGGCGGCGATACCTGGCTGATCGGGCTCGGCACCCAGCTCGCGACGACGGACAACATCACCTACGTCGAACTGATGCCGGAGATGGACAACGCCTCGGCACCGTATTCCGCGGTCAACGCCAACGGATCACTGCGCGCCAAGGTGTATTCGTCGGCTGAATTCAAACTCGCTTGGCAGCGGGCGACGCTGATCCTGCGCGGCGGCCCGGTCAGCTTGCTCAACAAGCAGCTCAAGAAGTTGGGCATGCCGGCGCTCAAGACGAAGCTCACGTCGCTCACTGAAGCGCCTGTCGCGATGGTCTGGGACGCCCTGACCGCCGGCAGCCCGGTGGTCAGCGCCAACGCGCCGGCCGCATACTTCCCTGGCAAGTCTTACGTCGACTGGGTCTCCACTGACTTCTACAGCGACTACCCGGACTTCAAGCGGCTGACGCCTTTCGTAGCCCAGTACTCGAAGTTCCCGTTCATGTTCAGCGACTACGCGATCTGGAACGGGGACAACGACACGACCTTCATCCCCCAGGTCTTTGCCTGGATCGCCCAGCACCACCAGGCGCGAATGCTGGTATATGACGACGCGAGTTCGCACTTCGCGCTCTCGGCCTACCCGGCCAGCGCGATCGCTCTGCGCCACGCGATCGCAGGCGCGACATTCCCGCAGTACGCACCGGAGTGGGCTCGATAGCGACCGAAGCGTCCACCACGGCTGACGCACTCTTTAGAGGTATCGAACACCCGTCGATGAAGGTCATGGAATGCCCTCGATGACGATCCAGCGCTTGCGCCTGGCCCTAGCCGCCGCCTGTCTCGGCCTGCTGTTCCTTGCTGGGCACGCGAGCGCAGCAGTCACCGATCTGCCGGCCGGCCAGCCCTACCTGCCGCCGACCGGCACGGTCTTTCAGGGCGTCGCCACCAAGCCGGTGTCGGCGTACACCACCGAGGTCCACAAGCATCCGGCGGTCTATCAGGAGTTTGTCGCCTGGGGCCAGTGGCTGCCCGGGATTACGGCCGATGCGACCGCCAACCGCGCGCGCCTCATGATCGAGATCACAACCGCCTACGGCTCGACCAACCGCATCACCCCGCAGGGCATCGCCGACGGTAAGGGCGACGCCTGGCTGATCGGACTTTCAAAGCAGTTCGCCGCCTCCAACAACATCACCTACGTGCGGCTGATGGCAGAGATGAACAACTGCAACAACCCCTATGCGGCCGACAACTGCGACGGCAGCTCCCGCGGCAACGCCTACTCGGCCACCGAGTGGAAGCAGGCTTGGCGGCGCGCAACCCTGATCTTCCGCGGTGGCAGCGTCACTGAGATCGACGCCGAACTTAAGAGTCTCGGAATGCCAGGGCTGCGCACCGGCGAGACGCTTGCGACGCCACAGGTCGCAATGGTCTGGGTCCCGATGGTCGGTGGCAGCCCCGACTTACCCGGGCTCGAGCCGGGCGTCTACTTCCCCGGCAAGCAGTGGGTCGACTGGGTCGGCACCGACTTCTACAGCCGCTACCCGAACTGGACCGGTCTCGAGCAGTTCTACGACGACTACCCCGGCTACCCGTTCCTGTTCGGCGAGTACGCCATCTGGGACGGCGACAACCCCAGCTGGGTCAAGACCCTCTTCAGCTGGGTCGACAGCCACCGACGCACACAGATGCTCGTCTACAACGACGCTTCGCCTGAGTTCTGGCTCTCGCACTTCCCGGCCAGCGCCGCCGCGCTCAGTCAGGCGCTCGGCAACCCACGCTTCCAGCAGTACGCGCCCGAGTGGGCCAACGCCTCAGTGCTGCCCGCCACGCGCGCCAAGCGGCACTGGCGCCGGGCGCACTATGGCTAGCCGCTGCTCGGCCGGCGGCGGATGCACTCCGGCTAGCCGCTACTCGGCCAGCTCGGCGAGCTTCTGTTCACACAGCAGCTGACGCTCCGCCAGTTCCACTTCCAACTTGCTGAGCTCAGCGACGCGGCTGCGCACCAAGATCAGCTGCGTGGTGATGTGGCCGTTGGCCTGCGTGAGCAGCTCGCGCTTGCGCGCTGGATCGTCGGTCTCCTTGATCTCGCGCCTGATCTCAGCGCGAGCGGTCTCGGCCTCGACCAGTTGCGAGAGCTGGTCGAGCGACAAGCCGAGCAGGTCTCGCAGGCGCACGATCTCAGCGATGCGTTCGACGTCAGCGCTGGTATAGCAACGGTGCTTGCCCTGCTCCCGCGGCTCCGACCCGTCCCCACCCGCCCCGAGCAGGCCGATCTCCTCGTAGTAACGGATCGTGCGCGGGGTCAGCCCGGTCTGCTCGGCCACCTCGCCGATGCGCATCGGCCGAACTGCGGTCTCGGTCGTCATCAGGCCGCGACCGGTTCGCTCTGCTTAGCCGGCTCAGACTCTGGCTCGCTGAGCGGAGCCGAAGCGGCGGCGTTGGGTCGTACGTACGAGACGATCGCACCGACTACGGCCACCGCCGCAAGGCACCAGAGCGCCGTATGCATGTTGTTGAGGAAAGGCACCAGCTGAGCATTGGAGAGGTTGCCAAGCCCGGAGAAGACGCTGAACAGCACCGACTTCGGGACCGATGAGGTAATGATCGCCATCAGGAACGCGATCGACAGCACCGCGCCGGTGTTCTGCACCAGGATGCGAGCGCCCGAGGCGATGCCGCGGCGGTGCGGAGCTACCGCACCCATCATCGCTGCCGTGTTCGGAGAGAGGAAGGCTCCCGAACCGAGGCCTGTGATCAGCTGGAAGAGGCCCGGCCAGAAGTAGCCGGTGCTGCGTTGCAGCGTGGTCATAAGCGCCATCCCCACGGCCATGCCCAGCATGCCGAGCGAGGCAAGGGCGCGCGACCCGTTGCGGTCGGCGTAACGGCCGGCCAACGGCGACGCGATCAGCATGCCCACCGCGAGCGGCGCCAGCTTGAGGCCGGCGGTTATCGGCGTGTCGCCCTGGACACCCTGGAAGTAGAAGACGAACAGGAACATCAGCGAGAAGCGCGCCAGCCCGTTCAGGAAGCTCGCCGCCGCCGCGGCTGAGAAGAGCCGGTTCTTGAAGATCGCGAGATCGAGCATCGGCTGCTTGTGGCGACTCTCGACCATCACGAACACCGGCAGGAAGATGACCGCCGCGATCAGGCCGCCATAGACCATCGGGCTGTCCCAGCCCTCGATCCCGCCCTTCGAGATGCCTAGCACCAGACCGGTCAGGCCGATCACGAAAGTCACAGTGCCGAGCACATCGAACGCTCGATCTTCTGACCGGCCGCTGATCTCGCGCAGAACCGAGAAGGCCCAGGCGCTGCCGATCAGACCAAAGGGCACGTTGAACCAGAAGACCCAGTGCCAGGAGATATCGACCAGCGCTCCGCCGAGCACCGGGCCGATGACCAGCCCGACTGCCGCCACCATCGTGTTGGTGCCCATCGCCACGCCCAGCTGCTCTCTCGGGAACGCGTCCGTGACGATCGCCGCGGCGTTCGCGAACAGGAAGGCGCCACCAACGCCCTGCAGGATCCGCCAGAGGATCAATTCGGTGCCGCTGCCGGAGAAGCCGGCCCCGAGCGATGCGGCTGCAAAGACCAGGAAGCCGCCGATATACGCGTTCTTGCGCCCGAACTGGTCGGAGAGACGGCCGGCGCTCAGCACCAGCACCGTTGAAGCGATCATGTAGACCAGAATCACCCAGACGAGCGTCAGCAGGCTCGTGTGCAGGTGGCGCTCAAGGTCAGGCAGCGCGATGATCAGCGTGCCTGAGTTGATCGTGGCCAGCAGCATGCCGAGGCTGGTACACGAGAGCGCCCACCACTTGTAGTTGTCGTGACGCGCGTCAACGCCGAAGCGGCGACTCGGTGGTGTGGCACTGGTGGTCGACAGGATTCTCACGCCCTTCAGCTGAATCGCTTTCTTACGTAAACGTCAGTTTACCACGCGCATCTGGGTTCCACCCCGTTCACTTCGCGTGTGAACGCCCGAAAGCCGTTCGCATCAGTGCCCGAAGGCCGCGATCACCGCGACGATCAGGTACATCGCGATCAGCGCGGCCCCTTCGAACGGCGTCGCCTCACCGTCCCCGGTGATCTGCCAGACCAGAATCGCGGTCCCAAACAGCGCGCCGACGAAGACCGGCGCCAGCGCGAACGTGAGCGATCCCGCCGTCAACAGCGAAACCAGCACCAGCAGCGGATATAGGAACGCGACCAGCTGCGCGACCGAGGTCTTGACGACCGAGATGGCGAGGTCGCTCTGGCCCTTGACCGCCAGGTAGATGCCGGCGAAGTTCTCCACCGCGTTGCCCGCGATCGCGACGATCACGATCCCGGCGAAGGTCGGTGAGATGTGAGCCGCGTGGATCGTCGGCTCCAACGCGTGCACGAACCAGTCCGAGACGAAGGCCGAGCCGATCCCGGCGGTGATCAGCAGCGTGACGCTCGTCCGCAGGCCGACACGGGGCGGTGTGCGCTGTTCGGCGACCGCCGGACCGGCACCGTCGCGTAGGTACCGCGGCAGCCAGGTGGCGTAGACACCGAGCAGCAGGATCGCTCCGACCACCGAGATCGCGCGAGTGTGGTGGGCAGCGGGGTCGTGGGAGAAGTTGACGATCCCAAGCAGCACGATCAGGAACGAGGCCGCGAGCGTCAGGGTCGCAGTGTCATTCGGCAGGCGCGGGCTGAAATGCATGATCCCGTCGGGCGCGCGCAATGCGCCCACCAGCAGCACGATTCCCAGCACCAGCAGCGCATTCACAAGGATCGAACCGAGAATCGCTGACTGGGCGACAACCGTGTCGCGCGCCTGCAGGGCGAAGAGCACCACGAAGAACTCAGGCAGGTTGCCGACGGTCGACTGCAGCGTGCCCGTGATCGCGCTGCCAAAGCGCTTGCCCACCTGCTCGGTGCAGAACCCTACGACCCAGGCCAGACCGGCGAGCGCCAGCGCCG
>PLES01000118.1 GCA_003137075.1 Solirubrobacterales bacterium | reverse complement strand
TTCATCGAGATGAACACCCGCGTTCAGGTCGAGCACCCCGTGACCGAACTCGTGACGGGCATCGACATCGTCAAGGCCCAGCTGCTGATCGCCGCCGGTGAGCCCCTGCCGTACGCCCAAGGCGACATTCAGGTGCGCGGCCACGCGGTTGAATGCCGGATCAATGCCGAGGATCCGAAGACGTTTGCACCGTCGCCGGGGCCGATACGCCTGTGGCATGCGCCCGGCGGACCCGGCATCCGCGTCGACAGCCACGTCTACACCGGCTATAACGTGCCGCCGTTCTATGATTCGATGATCGGCAAGGTGATCGCCTACGGCGACACGCGCGAAACCGCGATTGCGCGGATGCGCAATGCGCTTGCCGAGATGGTCGTCGAGGGCATCAAGACGAACATCCCGCTGCATCAAGAAATCTTCAATCACTCCGCATTCCGCCAAGGCGGCACCGACATTCACTATCTCGAGCGGCGCCTCGGACTCAAGTGATTCGCGCCGCCGATGCCATGCTATGAAATCGAATTGCCGTTGGCTGGCCTGGAAGCCGACGCGGTAGAGATCGCACTGCTCGACTGTGGGGCACGGTCGATCACGTTCGTCGACCGCGGGGATGAGCCGGTCCTCGAGCCGAAGCCGGGCGAGATGCGCTTGTGGAGCGACACGCTCGTTCGTGCCCTGTTCGACGAGGGCACGGACCCGCTGGACGCGCTGCAGCGGCTCAGACGTCGCCTCGGGCCTGCGGCGGGAGCGCGTGCAGCCGTCCGCGAGATCGAAGACCAGGTTTGGGAGCGCGCGTGGCTCGTCGGCTGGCACCCCATGCGATTCGGCTCGCGCCTTTGGATCTGCCCCACGACCTCGGCGCCGCCCGAGGACCCGGACGCCGTCGTGCTGTGGCTCGACCCCGGTCTTGCGTTTGGCACGGGCACCCATCCGACGACGGCAATGTGCCTCGACACGCTGGACGTGCTCGACCTCGCGGGTCGATCCGTGCTCGATTACGGCTGCGGGTCGGGTGTACTCGCGATTGCCGCACTGAAACTCGGCGCGGCATCCGCAACCGGCGTCGATTTGGACCCGCAGGCCCTGCTCGCCACGCGCGAGAATGCGCTGCGCAACGGCGTGGAATCGCGGCTGGCGACCCAGGCTCCCGAGGCTGCCGTGCCCGTTGCCGATTACGTGATCGCCAACATCCTCGCGGGGATCTTGATCGAACTGCGTCCTGTGCTCACGGCGGCGGTCGCGAGCGGCGGTAGCCTGGTGCTCTCCGGCATTCTGATGACGCAGGCCGATGAAGTCGCAAGCGCATACGCGCCGTGGTTTGATATCGTGGCCCGCACGCAGCGTGAGGAGTGGTGCTGCCTGCGCGGCAGGCGCCGCCCGGATCCCACCTGCGCCGGAGTCTCCTAAGTGTTCACCCAGTGCTCCAAATGCGAGACGATCTTCAAGGTCTCGGCCGAGGTGCTCCGCAGCGCCGGCGGCCAGGTGCGTTGCGGCCGCTGCGGCGAAGTCTTCGACGCGCTCGCACGGCTCGCCGAACAGCCCACGCAATTCAACGTCGGCGAGTCGCCGCTCGAATTGGAGACGCGCGCCGATCACATCCTGCAATCCAAGCCTTCGCCGCTCGCGCCGGCGTCTGCGCCGGCGTCTGCTCCGACGCATGATGAATTCGAACTCGGGGAATCGCTCGCCGAATCGCTGGCCGAGTCGCACGATATCGAGGTCGCGCGGCTCGAGATTCAGGATGGCCTCGACTTCGATCTCTCGGGCGATGACCCCGCCCTCGAATTCACGCTGCCGCCGGGTGAACTCGACCGGATCTTCATCGACCCACAGTTCACCAAGACCACGGCGCTACCGAAACCGGGCGAGCACGCGGCGGAGGGGGAGCCGCCCGATCGCGGCGTCTCGGCAGGCGTTGCTGCGCACGCCGACGCAGCGCCGGACTCGGACACGCCATCGCGCAGGGATCTGTCGTCGCAGACGGAAACCCTGGCGCCGGCCGACCCGGGGTCGCGTGCGCACGTCGCGGCGCTCCTGGAGGCGGCCGTCACCGCCCACGGCGACCACACCCCGCGCGAACACGTCAGCCTGCACCCCGACGCCCCTTCCTACGGGCAAACCACGCCTCACGAGCACGCCGCGCCGCACTCAGATGCCATGCTGCACGCGGACACGACCGCGCACGGGGACGCTCGATCGCACGGGGACACGACAGCGCACGCGGACAGCACGCCCTATGGGGACACCGCATCCTACGAGGACGCCACACTGTACGGAGACGCCATCGCACACGCGGACGCCATGCCGCGCAGGAGCGCCACGACGCGGGCCGACGCCCATGCGCTGCGTGCCGCGATCGTGCGCGGGCCCGCGGCCGATTCTCCCCGCGAGTGGCGGGTGATGTGGATCGTCCTCGGCGCCATGCTCGTGATGCTGCTCGCGCTCCAACTCGTGCATCAGAATCGCGCGTGGCTCGCGGCCAACACCGCGCTCGCCGGCCCGCTGCGCTTCGTCTACGAGAAGCTAGGCGCGCCGATTCCGGTCCCGCTGAACCTGTCGGCCTATCAGTTGCGCCAGTTCGGTGTGACCGGCGATCCGGATGCGAACGGGGCACTGCGGGTGCGCGCGAGCATCTTGAACAGCGCGGCGGATATCGAGCCCTATCCGCTGCTCCGCGTAACGCTCGCCGACCGGTTCGGCAATCGCATCGGCGGACGCGATTTCGAGCCGGCGGAGTATCTCGGGCGGCCCGTCGCGCGACTCCTCGCGCCGGGCGAACGCATCGACGCGACGCTCAACATCCTCGATCCAGGCAAGGACGCGGAGGGCTTCGAAATCGACGTGTGCCTCAGGGGACCCGAGCGCACGATCACCTGTGCGAACGACGCGGCGCAACGTCCGAAATGAGCGCACTCAAAATCGGCCCGTTTGAATTGCCCTCGCGCGTGCTGCTCGCACCGATGGCAGGCGTC
This sequence comes from Solirubrobacterales bacterium, assembly GCA_003137075.1. Classification (GTDB taxonomy): domain Bacteria; phylum Actinomycetota; class Thermoleophilia; order Solirubrobacterales; family Solirubrobacteraceae; genus Palsa-465. The sequence continues at coordinate 9,565 of PLES01000118.1, read as the reverse complement.
ACCGATCGGCCGTTCCGCATTTTGTGCCGCCGCTTCGGCGCGGGACTCGCGGCATCGGAAATGCTGACCGCGGATACGCGGCTCTGGGACACGCCGAAGTCGCGGCGGCGCATGGATCACACCGGCGAACCAAGTCCGCGCGTCGTACAGATCGCGGGCTTCGATCCGGACATGATGGCCGAGGCTGCGCGGCGCAATATCGACGCGGGCGCCGAGATCATCGACATCAACATGGGCTGCCCCGCAAAAAAAGTTTGCAATCGACTCGCGGGCTCCGCGTTGCTCCAAGACGAGGCGCTCGTCGCGCGCATCCTGGAGCGCGTGGTGCGCGCGTCCGACGCTCCCGTGACCCTCAAGACGCGTACCGGTTGGCACCGCGACCACCGGAACGGTGTCGCGATCGCGCGTCTCGCGGAAGCCTGCGGCATTCAGGCGCTCGCCATCCATGGGCGCACGCGCGCCGATATGTATCAAGGAGATGCGGAGCACGACACGGTGCGAGCAATCAAGCTGGCCGTGAGAATTCCGGTCATCGCGAACGGCGATATCGCGACGCCGGAACGCGCCCGCGCGGTGCTCGAATCCACGGGGTGCGACGGCGTGATGATCGGGCGGGCGGCGCAAGGCCGGCCATGGATCTTCGATGAAGTCAATTTTTTCCTCGCAGGCGGTGAATTGCGCGCGCCTCTACCACAACAAAAAGTCCGTGATATTATGCGCGCCCACCTCGAAGACCTGTACGCGCTCTACGGCGACGCGACCGGCGTTCGAGTGGCACGAAAACATTTGAGCTGGTATTGCCGGCAAAACCCGGGCGAGGAAACGTTGCGTAAACGTCTGATGCAGATCGAGACGACGCAGGGTCAACTGTCCGCGGTCGCGGAGCTTTTCGACGACCAGGCGCCGCGCGCCGCTTGAGGCGTGACGGGTGAGCCGGGGGTCGTCGACGGTGGACATGGGCGAACAACAACAATGACCTGACGGGAACTCGAGAGACGCTATGGCCGCAAAGAAAAAGGCACGGACACGCAAAGAGACGTCGCCGCCGTTCAACGGGCGGGATCTGAAGGTCAACGGCAAGGGCGTGCCCTTGCGTTCACAGGCGGCGGAGGCGCTGCAGGGGTATTTCGAGACGCTCAACGGCCACAAGCCCGCGCAGCTCTATGCCATGGTCATGCGCGAAGTCGAAGAGCCGCTGTTTCAGGTCGTCATGGACCACGTGCACGGCAATCAAAGCCGCGCCGCGACGATACTCGGCATCAACCGGGGCACCTTGCGCAAGAAGCTCAAAGAGTTCGGCATCGGCGAGTAGCGGCCCCTTGCACACGCCCGTTCGCCGCGCGTTACTCAGCGTTTCCGACAAGACCGGCATCGTCGAATTCGCACGCGAATTGCGCGAGCGCGGCATCGAGTTGCTGTCGACCGGCGGGACGGCGAAACTGCTCCAGGCCCACGGCATTCAAGTCAAGGAAGTCGCGGAGCACACCGGATTCCCGGAGATCATGGATGGGCGGGTCAAGACCCTGCATCCGAAGATCCACGGGGGACTGCTCGGCCGGCGCGGCATCGATGAAGCCGTGATGCGCGACAACGGCATCGAACCGATCGATCTGCTCGCGGTGAATCTCTATCCCTTCGCCGCGGCAGTCGCACGGCCCGATTGCGGCTTTGACGAGGCGGTGGAGAACATCGACATCGGCGGCCCCGCCATGGTGCGTGCGGCGGCGAAGAACCACGCATCCGTCACCGTGGTGGTGGACCCGGGCGATTATCGCGCGCTGCTCGATGACCTTGCGGCCAATCACGGGCGCACGCATCTCTCGCTCCGGCAAAAGCTCGCCGCCAAGGCGTTCGCCCACACCGCGCAATACGATGCGATGGTCTCGGCCTACTTCAGCCGCATGCTCGACGGCGGCGCGCCGGCGCTCGCCGACGATTTGAATCTGTCGTTCCGCAAACGGCTCGATCTACGCTACGGCGAGAACCCGCATCAGCAGGCCGCGTTCTACGCCGATCCACGCGCAATCGGCCCCTCCGTGACGGCCGCCACCCAGCAGCAGGGCAAGGATCTTTCCTATAACAACATCGCCGATGGCGACACCGCACTCGAATGCGTGCGCCAGTTATACGAACCCGCGTGCGCCATTGTGAAGCACGCCAACCCCTGCGGCGTCGCCGCCGCCGGCGACATCGGGCAGGCTTATGCCCGCGCCTACCGCACCGACCCGACCTCGGCCTTCGGCGGCGTGATCGCCTTCAACCGGCCGCTGGACGAAGCGACGGCGCGCGCGATCTTCGAACAGCAATTCGTCGAGGTGATCCTCGCGCCCGGCCTGTCCGAGGAGGCCAGGTTGATCCTCGCCTCCAAGGACAACGTGCGGGTGCTCGTCGTCGGGGATCTCGCGAAGCGTGGCGACCAGCATCCGGGTCGACAGCACGCGCGAGTCGCGGATCCGCCGGCGAGCGCCTTCGTTCCAGCGCTGGGCTATCGGTTCGCCGAGCAGGTGAATCACCGCATCGGCGCCCGCAAACGCCTCGGCCGGCGGCGGCGTCGAAGTTGGCTCGTGCCACCCGAACGCCGTGACCTGGTTCTCAAATACCGCTTGTGCGCGCTCGGGATCGCGTGAGAGCACGACAACCTCGTCGCCGCGCCCACGCAGGGCGCGGCAGACGGCGCCTCCGATCGTTCCGGTCGCACCTGTGACAACAACAACGCTCATCGCTTATTGGTCCTTTGATCGGGAGCTGGTTGTCTAGGTTTCGTCATCTGTGTTCATGTAAACTTATACAACATGTTGAACGACTGGCTCAGTATCGGCGATCTTGTCGCGCGGACGGGAATATCTGAACCGAACTTGAGGATGTGGGAGCGGCGTCATGGCTTCCCGGAGCCGGCACGCACTGCCAACGGTCATCGCCGCTATACGCAGGAGCAGGCTGAGATGGTTGAGCGGGTCGTCGCCGCACGCGCGACGGGCCTCTCGCTGAGCGCCGCAATCGAGCGCGTCAAGCGCTCCACGCCCCTGCAGAACTGGTCGCCGTTTGCGACGCTCCGCCGGCGCCAGCCGGAGCTCGAGCCACGCCTGATCAGCAAACGGGCGCTGATTGCCCTGAGCCATGCGATCGAGGACGAGATGCTTGCCCGCGCCGAGCGAGCGCTCATCTTCGGTTGCTTTCAGCGCGTGCGGTTCTACCGGCAGGAACAGGCACGCTGGCTGGAATTGACAGACGCAGCTCCCGCCGCGGCCGTCTTTGCGGACTTTGACGCCGCTGCCGCACCGTTGTCGGCGCCGGCCGAGATCCCCATCGCGCCCGGTGACCCGCTGTCGCGAGAATGGGCGCTCGTCTGTTACGGAGAACGCCATGCCGTCTGCATGTCCGGTCGTGAGCCGGCCTCCTCGCGGGCCGATGGCCTCACCGCCGAGCGCCGCTTCGAGACGGTCTGGACCGTCGAAACCGATCTGGTCCGAGAGGTCGCAAGAGGTTGTGCGCAGGCCGCTGCCGAGCTCGTGCCCGAGGTCGGCGAACGCGCGGCTGCCTCGCTACTGCTGAGGCCGATCTCGACCCCTCGCGAACAGGCCGCGCTGGCCACGGCGATCATCAATCGCACGCTCTCATACATCTCATGAGCCTGAGCTCACGAGTGATCCAGAATCCGTCACGAGACGTATAAATCCTTGATGAAGATCGCAATTGTCGGAGCCGGAGTCTCAGGACTCACGATCGCCCACCTGCTGCACGCTGACCACGAGGTCTCGGTCTTTGAGGCTGGGGACTATGCCGGTGGCCACACCAACACGATCAGGGTCGATACCGCGCACCAGACCCAGTTCCTCGACACCGGCTTCATCGTCTTCAACGACCGCAACTACCCGAACTTTGAACGCCTGATGCGACGGCTCGGGGTCGCATCGCAACCCTCCGAGATGAGCTTCAGTGTCAGTGACCGCAGCGGTGAGTTCGAGTATTCCAGCAGGTCACTGAACGCTCTGTTCGCCGATCGCCGCCACCTTCTGAGCTTGTCGTTCCAGCGCATGGTGGCGGAGGTCCCGCGTTTCCAGCGTGCCGCGCGCGCGCTGCTGCGTCGCGCTGACGAGCGGATTTCGTTGCGAGAGTGGCTTGCGCAACAGCGCTTCTCAGAAGCGTTCATCGAGCGGCTGATCGTGCCGCAGGCTTCAGCCGTGTGGTCGGCCGACCCACAACAGATGTGGAGCTTCCCGGCAGTTTTCCTGGCCCGCTTTTTCGACAACCACGGCATGCTGGGTCTGCGTGGCAGGCCGCAGTGGCGCACGATCTCGGGTGGCTCCGCCCGCTACGTGGATGCGCTGACGGCCGGGTTCGGGGATCGGATCCGTCTGAGTACGGCGGTGCGTTCCGTCGCACGCTTCGATGACCACGTGATGGTCGCCACCGATGGCGAGGAGCCTGAGCGCTTTGATCAGGTCGTCCTGGCAACCCACTCTGATCAGGCACTGGGGTTGCTCAGCGACGCATCCGAGCTCGAACGCCAGGTTCTGGGCGCGATCCCGTATCAACTGAACGAGGCGGTTCTGCACACGGACCGCCAACTGCTGCCCCAGCGCAAGCGTGCTTGGGCGAGCTGGAACTATCACCTGCTCGAGCACCAGCGCGGGCGCAGCACCGTGACGTATCACCTCAACCGCCTGCAGTCGCTCGACGCCGACCAGCAGTACTGCGTGACGCTGAATCTGACCGACCGGATCGATCCGGAAAAGGTTTTGCGGCGGATCGAGTACGCCCATCCGGTCTACACCCCTGAGGGTCTTCGCGCCCAGCAGCGTGTCGGTGAGATCTCAGGGCAGCGAGGCACCCACTTCGCGGGGGCCTACTGGGGTTGGGGGTTTCACGAGGACGGCGTCAACAGTGCGCTGCGCGTGGCTGCAGCCTTCGGAGCAGAGCTATGAGCTCGGCCAGTTGCCTATACGAAGGCGTGATCCGCCACCGCCGGATCGATCCGCCGAATGAGTTCCGCCACCCCGTCTCAATGGCATACGTCGACCTCGAGGAACTGCAGGATCTGCTCAACGGGCGGTTGGTAGCAAGCCGCCCGGGGTTGGTTCGCTTCCGGCGCGCCGACTATCACGGCGACGCTTCGATCCCGCTTGAACAAGCTGTTCGCGACACGGTCTGCTTGGAGACCGGCCGGCGGCCGCAGGGGCCGATCCGGGTGCTCACCAACCTGCGCTCGTTCGGTCACTGCTTCAACCCGGTGAGCTTCTACTACTGCTTTGACGCTGAAGGTCAAAGCCTGGAGGCGGTGCTCGCTGAAGTCACCAACACGCCGTGGGGCGAGCGCCACTCGTACGTGATCAATGACGGAGTCGGCTCGTTTGAGAAGGCCATGCACGTATCACCCTTCATGGGCATGGACCACACGTACAGCTGCCGCTCGGGCATGCCGGGAACCCAGCTCTCGGTATCGATCGAGAGCTCGCGCCGGGGCGAGAAGGCGTTCGAGGCATCGCTGGTGTTGCAGCGCAAGGAACTGACGCCGGCTTCGTTGCGCAGCGTCAGCGCTCGCTATCCGTTCGCCACGCTGCGGGTATTGGTCTTGATCTACGGTCACGCGATCGGCTTGAGGTTCGCCGGCGCGAAGGTATTCCCACATCCCCGGAGGCCAGCGGCATGAGCAACTCTTTCGCACGTCTTATCACTCGCCTGGTGCTTGCCAGGATGCCGATCGGTTCGCTCGTGATCGTCGAGCCTGACGGGCGCCGGCTGCGGCTCGGGAGCGGTTCGCCCGAGGCCACGATGGTGCTGCATTCGCAAGCCGCCTGGTCGGCGTTCTTTGGGGGTAGTCTGCGGCTCGCGGACGCGTACGCAGAAGGCCTCTGGACCTCGCCCGACCTGGTTGCGCTGATCAGGCTGGCGGCGCGCAACATGCCGGCGATCGACCGCTTCCGGAGTCGCCTGCTGCCCGTGACTCGCCCATTTGAGCTGGTTCGGGCGCTGCGACGCCCGCACGACCGCGACCAGCGGCGGCGTGACATCGTCGCGCACTACGACCTCGGCAACGAGCTGTTCTCGCGCATGCTCGACCCGACGATGACCTACTCCTGCGCGCTCTTCGAGGAGCGCTGGACATCACTCGAGGAAGCGCAGAACGCGAAGCTTGAAATGGTCTGCAGCAAGCTTGACCTCGGCCCCGCTGACCGTGTGCTTGAGATCGGCAGCGGTTGGGGCTCGTTCTCGATCTACGCCGCGCGCACCCGTGGCTGCCATGTCACGACCACCACGATCTCTCGCGAGCAGCACGACTACGTCATAGAGCAGGTCGCCGAGGCCGGTCTCGCAGACCGTGTGACCGTTCTCAGCCAGGACTTCCGGGACCTGCGCGGGCGCTACGACAAGCTCGTCTCGATCGAGATGATCGAGGCTGTGGGCTGGCAGAACATCGGGCGCTTCTTCGAGCAGTGCTCGCGGCTACTCGAATCGGACGGCGCGATGCTACTCCAGGCGATAACGATCGACGACCGAGCCTATGAGGTTGAGAAGGCCTCGCGCTCGTTCATCAAGGAGTACATCTTCCCCGGCGGCACGCTGCCGTCGGTTGCGGTGATCGCGGACCGGCTGGCGCGGATGACAGACCTGCAGGCGCTCGACCTCGACGACATCACGAGTCACTACGTTGAGACACTGCGCCACTGGCGCGAAGCATTCCTCGCCCACAGCGACGAGCTGGCGGAGCTCGGCTACGACGAGCGTTTCCGTCGGATCTGGACGCTATACCTCGCCTACTGCGAGGCCGGGTTCGCGGAGCGCCGGATCTGTGACATCCAGATGCTGCTGACCAAGCCTCGCTATCGCTCGGTGAACCGTGTGGCGAGCGACGCCGCCAGGCTTGAACGTGAGCATGCTGCCTGAGCTGGGTGCCAGCCCTACCGGGGGCGTGCTGGAACGGTCTCCGATCGCCTACGACCGTCAGGGCGATGGCCCACCGCTGGTGCTCGTGCACCCGCTCGGCGCGGACCGGCAGGTTTGGAAGCCGGTGCTGCCGCTACTGGTCGGAAGTCGTGACGTGATCACCGTCGACCTGCCTGGCTTCGGCGGATCTCCGCCGCTGCGCGGCGTCGCGCCGGTACCGGGACAGCTTGCGCGCGCCGTCGCGCGGCTGCTCGGCGAACTCGAGCTCAACGGCGGTCGCGCGCATGTAGCGGGTTGCTCGCTCGGTGGCTGGGTCGCGCTCGAGCTGGCGGCCATGCGCCAGGCGGCGAGCGTCACAGCCATCGCTCCGGCTGGACTCTGGGCGAGCCCGTTGGCGCCGAAGCCAGAGCTGACTCGTTGGCTGGCGAGGCTGATGACGCCGCTCGCCGGGAGCGCGATGCAGTCGCCCAAGCTCAGGCGACTCGCACTCTCGGGCAGCGTCGCGCGGCCCGAGGGCGTGCCCGCCGCAGACGCCGCCCGGCTGATCAGGGCGTACGGTGGCGCCCCCGGGTTCAGCGCCGTCAACCGGGCGATGCGCGCGAACGTCTTTCACGGGCTCGACGCGATCGAGGTACCGGTGACCCTGGTCTGGCCGGAGCAGGACCGTGTGCTCACGCGGGCTCGGAACGTTCCGGCGGGCGTGCGTGAAGTCGTACTGCGTGGCTGCGGGCACGTTCCGATGTGGGACGACCGGGCTGCAGTCGCCGAGTTACTGCTCGCCGGCAGCTCGAGCCCGCTGCCGGAGCCGCCTAGAGCTGCGGTCTAGTCTTGCTTCGCCTCAGGAGCGGGATCAGCCCGTGGCGGCATCGGGATGAACCCAGATGTGCGGCGGATGTAGTCGGCGTATCCGGGGCGGCGCTCTCCGATGTCGCGCTCGAGCATTCCTTTGCCTGAAATCCGTACCAGGAAGAGCGTGATCATCGCGGGCCCGATGCCGGTCCACCAGCTGCCGCCGCACTGCAGTACGACCAGCCAGATGCCCCACCAGACGCAGGCGTCGCCGAAGTAGTTCGGATGGCGTGTGTAGCGCCACAGGCCCTGGTCCATGACCCGGCCCTTGCTCTCGGGACGGGACTTGAAACGACGCAGCTGCTCATCCCCGATCGCCTCGAATCCGAGCCCGAGCAGGTACACGATCAATCCAGGTGCGATTGCAGGGGACAGCCGCTCGGGGCTGCGGGCGCCGACCTGCACCGGCAGCGAGATGATCAGCACCAGGACGCCCTGCACCGCAAAGACCCAGCCGAGGCTCCAAAGCGCAAAGTTGTTCGGGTGTGCGTTCCGCATCGCTGTGTAGCGGCGGTCCTCGCCGGGCTCGTGCAGCTTGCGTCTGGTCAGGTGGATGCCGAGGCGAAGGCCCCAGATCGCCGTGAGCGCGAGCAGCAGCCAACGCCGCGCCGGGCAGCCATCACCAACCAGCGCCGCCACAGCGGCAACGACCACGAAGGCGGGACCCCAGACTGGGTCGATCACCGACACGTCTCTCAGGCGCAGCGCGAGTAGCCAGGTCAACAGAATCACCACGGCCACGGCGGCCGTGGCCACCGCCAGCACGCTGCCGGGGCCGGCAAACAGCGCTGCTGGAGGGACTCCGTACACCGTTCGACCGTAGCAACGGACCAGCGCCCCGACCGTGGATACTGCTGTTCGTGGCTGTACAGGCTTGTCTCAACGGGGGGCTGACGCGATCGGACCATTCTTCGGTCCCTCAGACGCCGGCCGAGCTCGCGGCCGACGCGCTGGCGTGCAGAGCTGCCGGAGCGTTCTGCGTCCACCTGCATCCGCGTGACGCCAACGCGCTGGAGTCGATCAAGCCGCGCGACTGTGATGCCGCCGTCGCGGCGATTCGCAAGGCCGCCCCGCGGCTGCCGATCGGCCTTTCCAGCTCCGAGCTGATCGATCCCGACCCCTTTGCTCGAGCGGCGGCGATCCTGGATTGGAAGACGCCTCCGGATTTCATCTCAGTGAACGTCGGGGAGCTCGGCTGGGAGGGGATCGCCCGGGCCGCGTTGCGGGCCGGCTTGCAGATCGAGGCCGGTCTCTCGACGCCGGCCGATGCGCAGGCGCTGGCGGCGGGCGCGTTTGCGCACCGTGTCCTGCGCGCGCTGGTCGAGGTTGACGGCGGCGCCGACGAAGCGCGTGCCGTCTCGGNNGCGCGTCGGTCTTGAAGACACGACTGTCCTTGCGGACGGTCGAGTCGCCGCAGGCAACGCCGAGCTGGTCGCCGCAGCCGTCGCTTTGGCCAGCGTTTGACGGTCGGCCAGTGCCGCTGCTGTCACTGTCTACGCCACTCCGGGGGAGAAACCCGGCTCCAGGCCGACTAAGTCCCCCAGAGTGAGTAGGTTTGCGCCGGCATCAGGGTTGCGGCGTGTGCCGCTCTGGCGAGCGCCGACCGACGCGCCTCTAGGAGTTCAGTGACTGGTCACTGACAGCCGGGCATGCATACCCAACTTCATGTGACCGGGCATCGAGCAGAAGAGCTCGTACTTGCCAGCCGCCAGATGCCAGGTCGCGTGGCTGATCGCCCCTGGCAGGGTGACCTTGATCTTGTCCAATACAGGGCCGACCATCTGCCCGTGCTTGTTCAGCCGCCGGACCCAGGTGTCGTGCATGTCCTGCC
>PLES01000147.1 GCA_003137075.1 Solirubrobacterales bacterium | reverse complement strand
CGACCGTGATCAGCTCACCGGCCTGCGGGCCGGTGAGCTGATCACGGTCGACGGAGCCCTGCGCGACCTCGAGGCGCGCCGGCTCGAGGTTCTGCACCACGCGAGCTTCGAAGACGACCCGACGCGGCTGTTGCGGCTAGCCCGCTACGCCGCGCGGCTGGACTTCACCATCGCCCCGCATACCCGAGAGCTCGCTGAAGCCGCCGTCGCAGACCGAGCGTTCGCGACCGTCAGTGGCCCACGGATCGGCAACGAGCTGCGGCTGCTGGCGGCCGAGCGCGACCCCGTGGCCGCCTTCGCGGCTCTCAGCGAGCTTGGCTTGGATGGCGCGATCGACGAGGCACTCGCGTTCGGCGACGAACGCCGGCAGCTGGCCCGGGCCGCGCTTGCGGAGCTGCCCGCGGATGGCAGTCCCGCGATCCTGGTGCTCGGCGTGACGTTGCTCGGAAGCGAGCCGGCCGCGGTCGCGGCGCTGCTCGACCGCCTGGAGTTCACGGCAGCTGACCGCGAAGCGATATTGGACGTGGCCAGAGCGTCGCAATTGAACGAAGCGCTCGAGACGGCCTCGAAAGGGTCAGAGATAGCTCGGGCCATAGGCAACTCTGGTGTCGCCACGGTGGCGCTCGCCGCGGCGCAAGTGCCACCGTGGCGACACCAGCAGTGGCTGCAGACGCTCAGGCATCAGAAGCTCGAGATCACCGGCGACGACCTGATCGAAGCGGGCGTCAAAGAAGGGCCAGAGCTGGGCCGACGGCTGGCGAAGGTCCAGGACGCGTTGTGGGACGGCAGCGCCCCGGACCGCGAGAGCCAGCTCAAGGTGGCGCTAGCGTGAGCGGGGTGCCGGCGCCACCGTTCTACGAGCTCGATGGGCAGATCGCGATCGAGCTGCCCGGCGCCCGCGCCGTCTTCACCACCGCCGCCTGGGGTGACGTGCGTGAGACGGCCGCTGAAATCGCCACCCGCTTGGGTGTTTCGGTGGCGCGAGCGAACCAGGTGCATGGAGCAAACGTGATCGAAACCGACGCCGCGCCCAATCGTCTGTTGGCCGACGCTGACGGCGTAACAACCTCGACGCCAGGTATCGCGCCGATGGTGATCTGCGCCGACTGCGTTCCGATCGTGATCGCCGGCGGCGGCGCTGTGGCAGCGGCGCACGCTGGCTGGAAGGGCTTGCGCGACGGCGTGATCGCGAACACCGTGAGCATGGTGAGCCGGCTGTCGTCAGCGGCGGAGCCTGAGCTGAGCGCTGCGATCGGCCCCTGTGCCGGCGCCTGCTGCTACGAGGTCAGCGACGAGCTGCACGAAACCTTCGCCCACCGCGGACAGGGCTTCCGCAACGGCCAGAACCTCGACCTCAACGCGATCGCCCGACAGCAGCTCAGTGAGGCCGGGGTCGAGACGATCCACGACCTGGCCCTCTGCACGATCTGCAGCGACCCCGACCACCTGTTCTCGTATCGACGGGACCGGCACGCGACCGGACGGCAGGGAGCGCTCATTTGGTTGACCTGATCGAAGGCCTGACCGCGCAGACCGTGCGCAGCAACCTCGAGCGTGTCAACGAACGTCTGGCCGCGGCCGGGCGCAAGCCCGGGGAGGTCCAGATCCTCGCGGCGGTGAAATACCTGCCCGAGCCGGAGCTGGCGGCGCTGGCCGCCGGCGGGATCACGCTGGCCGGCGAGAACCGCGCCCAGGACCTGGAGCAGAAGGCACCGTCGCACCCCGAACTCACCTGGGACTTCATCGGCGCGCTGCAGAGCCGCAAGGTCGCGCAGATCCTGCCGCATGTCCGTTACGTGCATTCGGTCGCGAGCGAATCAGCACTCGCGCAGCTCGGTAAGCACGGGAACGAGCAAACGAGGGTGCTGATCGAGGTCAACGTCGCGGGCGATCCCGACAAGGCCGGGGTCACCGCCGCGGAACTGCCCGCGTTCATCGAGCGCTGCCCGGTGACGGTCGTCGGATTGATGACGATGCCGCCGCTGGCAGCCGAGCCGGAGCAGAGCCGCCGCCACTTCGCGCAGCTGCGTGAACTCGCCGAGATGCATGGTCTGGCCGAGCTCTCGATGGGTACCAGCCAGGACTATGAGGTCGCCGCGCAGGAAGGGGCGACTATCATCCGCCTAGGTTCGCTGCTTTTCAGGCCGCAACATTCCTAACGCGGCATAATCCGCGTTGCACGTGAAAGTGCAGGGAAAACCTGCGTTTGCGCGAACCTCCCACCGATATGGCATTTCGTGACACATGGCAGCGCACCCTCGTGTACTTCGGCCTCGCCGAAGACGCTGCCTATGAGGACGATCTCGAGCCCTACTCGGAGCCGGAGGTTCAGATGCAAGACAGCTACCGCGACAGGCCCACAGTCCGTCGTCTGGAACCGCGTGGCCGCCGCGCCCGCCGTGACGAGTTCGACGACATTTTCGGCGACGATGACGACCACCGCACGACTGTCCTGCGTCCGGTCGCAACCGCACCGCGCGGACGCTCTGGCAATGGCGACGTGCGCGTACACCTGGTCGCGCCCAAGAACTTCAACGACGCCCAAGACGTAGCCGACAAGTTCAAGGATGCAATCCCCGTGATCCTGAACCTTCAGGGCGTCGATTCCGACCTTTCGAAGCGACTGATCGACTTCGCCAGCGGTCTCACCTACGCGCTCGACGGCGGCATGCAGCGGGTCGCGGACAAGACCTTCATGCTGACGCCGCAGAACGTCGAAGTTTCGGCGGAAGAGCGCGCCCGTCTGATCGAAAAGGGCTTCTTCAACCAGTCGTGAACGAGCGAGTGCGCCGTGCGTGCCCGCGAGTAGGCTTGCTGCAATGAAGCTTGGACTGATCGGCGCCGGAAATATGGCACGCGCAATGGCACGCGGCTGGGGCGATCCCGTGTTTGTCTCCGACACCGGTTCAGGCCGCGCGCAGGCACTGGTTGACGAGCTCGGTGGCCAGGCTTTCAGCTCGAACATCGAGCTCACGCAGAGCGTCGATGCGGTTGTGCTCTGCCACAAGCCCTACCACCTCGAGCCGGTCGCAAAAGAGATCTCCGGTACCGCCAAGGCAGTCATCTCTGTGCTCGGCGGCACCCGCAACGCGCAGCTTCAGGCGGCCTACCCGGGCACGCCGGTCTTTGCGCTGATGCCGAACACCCCGGTCGAAGTGCGCCAGGGAGTGGTGGTCTACGCAGAGCCGGAAGCGGACCAGATTCTCGATCCCGCGCTGGAGCGAGAGGTGCTCGAGCTGTTCGCGCGCCTGGGGCGGGTCGCGACCGTGCCGGAGCGACTGCTGAACGCGGCGACCGCGGTCACCGGCGTAGGCCCGGCGTACCAGGCGCTGCTCGCCGAGGCTCAGGTCGACGCCGCTGTGCGCCACGGCTTGAGCCAGGCGCTCGCCGCCGAGCTCGTGACCGCGACGATGAGCGGCAGCGCAGCTTTGATCGAAGCGCGCGGCTATGACACCTTGAGGGTCAGGCGCGAGGTGACGTCGCCCGGGGGCTCGACCGCCCGCGGGCTCGAGGCGCTCGAGCAGGCCGGTGTGCGCAGCGCCTTCCACGACGCGATCGACGCGGTCGTCTGGCCCAACGGGCGACCAAGCTGATGCTGCTGCCGGCCGCATTCACCGGGCAGGACATCTCCAACTATGTGGGCGCGCTGTTCGAGGTCTACATCATCCTGATCTTGCTTTACGTGCTGGCCAATCTGGTGCTGTCGTTCGGCGTGCGGCCACCGTATTCGCGGGCGTTTGACGTGCTGATGGGTTTTCTGCGCGATGTCTCGGAGCCGTGGCTGCGGATCTTCCGCAAGGTGATGCCGCAGTTCGGCGGGCTCGACATCAGTCCGATGGTCGCGATCCTCACGCTGTATCTCCTGGACTACTTCATCACCAACCTGATCTCCGGTTGAGCCACAGCGCGATGGTCGGTGGCAGCGGCCGCGCGCCGACGCTGGCAAGGCACGTCAGCCTGGTGCGCGCAACTGTGGTGGTGGTTGTTGTGATCGCGCTGGACCAGATCACCAAGCACACCCTCGGAACCTGGATCGAGCCAGGCCAGGTGCGGCACCTGATCCCCGGGATCACTTTCGTCTACGAGCGCAACACCGGCGTCTCGTTCAGCTTCCTGGCCGGTGATGGCGCCCTGGTCTATGTTGTTATCGGCCTAGCGCTGGTCGGCCTGATCGGTTATCTGCTGGCGCGACCCACGCAGCCGCTGCTGTGGCTACCGACCGGAATGCTGATCGGCGGTGCTGTGGGCAACCTGGTCGATCGGGTCGCCAACGGCTCGGTGATTGACTTCATCAAGCTTCCGCATTGGCCGGCGTTCAACTTCGCCGACATGTCAATCACGTTCGGCGTGATCCTGCTGGCGATAGTGATCGAGCTTGGATCACGCAAACGAGAAGAAACCGAGCGCAGCGATGGCTGACCCAGAATTCGACCAGATAGTCGGGCACGACTCGACCGGGATGCGGCTCGATCAATACCTGGCGGCGCCACTGGGATCGCGGGCTCGAGCGGCGCGCCTGATCGGCGCCGGTCTGGTCACGGTCGACGGGCGCTCCGCGCAGAAACGTCGCTCGGTCACCGGCGGCCAGCGGGTCGTCGTGCTGCCCGAGCCTGAGCCCGATTGGGCCGAAGCGGTCTCCACCGACGACGGGCCTGCGGCGTACTTCAGGGTCGTCTATGAGGTCGACCACCTGCTGGTGGTCGACAAGCCCACCGGAGTGGTCGTGCACCCGGCCCGCGGCCATCAGACCGGCACGCTTTCGCAGGCGCTTGCGGACCGCGCCGCCGGCGGCGAGGACCCTTACCGCGCCGGGATCGTGCACCGCCTCGACCGCGACACCTCGGGACTGCTGGTGGTGGCGAAGAGCGAACAGGCGCACCGCGAGCTGAAGGCGCTGCTGCAGGCACGCGAGCTGCGCCGTGAATACCTGGCGCTGGTGGACGGCGTCCCGCCGGCTCACAGCGGCACGATCGACGCGCCGATCGGACGCGACCGCTCTGACCGCGTGCTGCACTCGATCGACACCGCCACGCCGCGTGAGGCGCGCACCCACTTCGAGGCCGTTGAGACCTTCGCTCACGCGACGCTGCTGCGGGTCGTGCTCGACACCGGCCGCACCCACCAGATCCGCGTGCACATGAAGGCGATCGAGCATCCGGTCACCGGAGATCGCGCCTACGGCGGCGCGATGAAGTACGGGCTCAAGCGCCAGTTCCTGCACGCCGCGCGGCTCGCTTTCACCGACCCGATCAGCGGCGAGGACGTGGATGTCAGCTCGCCGTTGCCGCACGACCTGGAGGCCGCGCTGACGCTCGCGCGGGCGGAGTCCGACTAGCGGCAGACCGCAGCGCCGCGAGTCTCCTACACTTGCTGGCGTTTCTATAACCCATCCTCCGCAAAGGACCTGATCGCTCCCTGCTCCGGCACAAGGCTGGAGTGGCGATCACAAAGGCCGGCGGAGAGCCTTTCAAAAATTCATTCAAGGGAGTAACAGTGGCTCAAGTCGGAATTCGCGAGCTACTGGAGGCCGGCGTGCATTTCGGCCACCAGACGCGGCGTTGGAACCCCAAGATGCGGCGCTTCATCCACGGAGAGCGCGAGGGCATCTACATCATCGACCTCATTCAGACCGACCAGATGCTGAAGGAGGCCCAGAACTTTGCGGCCGACATCGCGCGTCGCGGGGGTTCTGTGATGTTCGTCGGCACCAAGAAGCAGGCGCGTGACGCCATCAAGGAGACGGCTGAGGCGGCCGGTATGCCTTACGTCAACAACCGTTGGCTCGGTGGCCTGCTGACCAACTTCCAGACGATCTCAAACCGCATCAAGCGTCTGCACGACCTTGAGCGCTACGAGACCGAAGGCCAGCTGCAGCTGCTGCCGACGCGTGAGCGCATGGCGGCGCAGGCCGACCTTGCGAAGCTGCGTGCCAACCTCGGCGGCGTCAAGAACATGCAGCGTCAGCCTGACGCCGTGTTCGTGATCGACCTCAAGACCGAGGCGATCGCGGTCAAGGAGGCCCAGCGCCTGCGGATCCCGATCATCGGCCTGGTCGACACCAACTGCGATCCCGAGGGCATTGACTTCGTGATCCCGGGCAACGACGACGCGATCCGTTCGTGCGCCGCCGTGACCCGTGCGATCGGTGACGTCGTCTCTGAGGCGCACAACGCCTTCCGTGCCCAGGAAGAGGCCGCCCGCCTCGAGCGTGAGCGCAAGGAAGCCGAGGAGCGCGCCCGTCGTGAGGCTGAGGACAAGGCACGCCGCGAGGCCCAAGAGGCCGAGCGCGCCGCTGCAGCTGCAGCGGCTGAGGCCGAAGCTGCCGCGAAGGCAGAGGCCGAGGCTGCAGAGAAGGCCAAGGCTGACGCCGAGGCTGCTGCCGCCGCACAGGCAGCCGCCCCGGCTGCTGAAGCCG
>PLES01000119.1 GCA_003137075.1 Solirubrobacterales bacterium | reverse complement strand
CCCGGGCGGCCTCGCGCTCCCCCATCAAGCTACGGGCCTCCTCCGGCGCCTCGGAATGCTCGACATCGAGCAGATTCTCGAGCGCCAGCACCCCCAGCATCTCGCGCAGGTCGGCGTCACCGACCGGCCGCTCGCTGCGGTTCGCCTCGCGCACCCAGTCAAAGGCGGCGGCGAAGGCCCGCGGCGTGTTGAAATCATCGGCCAGCGCATCAAAGAACTCTGCGCGCAGAGGCGCCGACCAGTCGGGCGACGCGCCCGCCGTCAGCCTCCGAGCCAGCTCACGGAAGCGCTTGACGCTGGCGGCCGCCGCATCCATGCGCTCATCGTCGAATTCGAGCGGTTGCCGGTAGTGGCCCGCGCAGAAGTACGCGATCACAGCATCGCGGCCGTAGGCGTCGAGCGCCGCGTACAGCAGCAGCGTGTTGCCCTCCGACTTTGACATCTTCTGCTGCGCTAGCCGCAACATGCCGTTGTGCACCCACAGGCGCGTGAGCGGCTGCCCATGCGCCGCACACGTCTGGGCGGCCTCATTCTCATGGTGCGGGAAGGTCAGGTCCGAGCCACCACCATGGATCTCGAAATCAAGCTATCCCNNGCACTCGATGTGCCAGCCCGGGCGACCGCGCCCCCAGGGCGCGTCCCAGGCGGTGTCCTCGCCCGGCTTCTGCGCCTTCCAGAGCGCGAAGTCGACCGGGTCGCGCTTGCGCTCGGAGCCCTCTCTGCCCTCACCCTGGTCGAGGTCCTCAAGGCGCCGATGTGACAGCTCGCCGTAGCGCTCGTAGGTGCGTACGGCGAAGTACACGTCCCCGTCGACCGCGTAGGCGTGACCACGGTCAATCAGCTTCTGGATCAGCTCGATGATCTCCTCGATCGTCTCACTGGCGAGCGGCTCGTGATCGGGCCGTCCCAGACCCAGGCGCTCGGTATCGGCCATGTAGTGCGCGGTCATTTCGCGTGCGAGCTGCTCCGAGCAAGCGCCGGCCGCGCTTGCGGCGGCGTAGATCTTGTCGTTCACGTCGGTGATGTTGGCGACGAACGTGACCTCATAGCCCTCGCGGACGAGGAAGCGCTTGAGCAGCGAGAAGACGACAAAGGGACGTGCGTTGCCGACGTGTATGCGCCCGTACACCGTTGGCCCGCAGGCGTAGATCCCGACCTTGCCGGGCTCGCGCGTGCGCAGCGGCAGCACTTTGCCGCTGAGCGTGTCGTGCAGGGTGATCTCTCGCACGAGCGAGAAGTTAGCCGGTCGCGGCCGGTGAGTCCGGCCTGGTGATCGTGGCGATCGCCAGCGCCGCCGCACCTTCCAGCCTGCCGATGAAGCCCATACCCTCTCCGCGCGTCGCCTTGAGGTTCAATTGGCCCTCGGCCACCCCGAGCGCCTCGAGCAGGCGCGCGTGGATCTGGGGACGGTGCGGGAGCAGCTTCGGCTGCTCGAGTATGACCGTCGCGTCGACGTGTTCGATCGAGCAGCCGCGCTCGTTGAGCATCGCAACCGCGGACCGCAGCAGCTTCAGGGAGTCGGCATCCCGGTAGCGCTCATCGGTGTCGGGAAAGTGCTCGCCGATGTCACCCAGGGCAGCGGCGCCGAGCAGCGCGTCGATGATCGCGTGCGTCAAGACGTCGGCATCAGAGTGACCGAGTAGCCCATGCGTGTGGGGAATCTGCACGCCGCCGATGATCAGCGGGCGGCCCTCCACCAGCTGATGGACGTCGTAACCGAGCCCAGTTGCGATGCTCATGCGCCGCGACGCTCCCCCAGCAAAAGCGATGCGACGCGCAGGTCGAGCGGCGTGGTGATCTTGAAATTCTCCGCGGAGGACGGCATTACAGCGACGATTCCGCCACCGTGCTCAATCAGAGTCGCGTCGTCGGTGGCTCGTGCCAACTGCTCACGAGACGCCGCGAGCGCCCATTCGAGCGCTGCCCGGTGGAATACCTGCGGCGTCTGCACTGCCCACAGCCGTGAGCGGTCTAGCGTCGACGTGACGCGCATATCGCCAGCCGGCGAGACCTGCTTGATCGTGTCGGTCACCGGAGCCGCTGTCACCAGCGCGTCCGCACCCGATCGCTCAAAGGCGATGATCGCCCGGGCAAGGAGGTCGGGTGTGACCAGTGCCCGCGCGGCGTCGTGCACGATCACCACATCCCCTTGCGGAGCCGCACGCAGGGCCGCACGCACTGACTCCGAGCGCGTGGCGCCCCCGACAACGGCAATCGTGCCGGGCGGAGCTTCCCTCAGATAGCCAGCCGGCAGCGCCACCACGATCGTGCTGATCGCGGACACGGCCTGGATGGCCCGGATGCTCCAGTAGAGCATCGGCCGGCCGGCGACGTTGACGAGCGCCTTGGGAACCACCGACTNNGCGCTCGCCACGGCCAGCGGCCACAATCAGCGCGATTGCCATCTAGCGATCTGTCTCCGTGAATGGGGCGCGCCGTAGGAGCCAGACTGTCAATACAACTACTCGGACCCTACGCCGACCGGGGTCGCGTTGCCGGCGCCCTCAAGAATCACGCTCGACAGGTGCGCATCGACCTGCTCCTCATCCATGCCGAGGGCATACATCATCTCCGACGCGAGGATCCGCCGGGCGCGGGTGAACATCTGCTTCTCACCCGTTGAGAGCCCCTTCTGGTGCTCTCTGACGGCGAGGTTGCGCACAACATCGGCGAGGTCATAGATGTCGCCGGTCTTGAT
>PLES01000136.1:16722-48846 GCA_003137075.1 Solirubrobacterales bacterium | reverse complement strand
GGGCAGGGCGACATGCTCTTCTCGCCGGTCGGGACCAACAAACTTCAGCGCATCCAGGGCGCGTACATCGACGAGGAGCAGATCGCGCAGATCACCGACTCGTGGCGCAGCCAGGGCGAGCCAGAACTGCGTGCGGAGCTGCTTGAAGAGGTCGAGGACGTGAGCCAGCCGATCGACGGCAGCGGCGACGACGGCTTCGATCCCGACGAGGATGCCCTGCTGGAAGAGGCGATCAGCCTCGTCGCCTCGATGGGGACGGCATCCACTTCGATGTTGCAGCGGCGCCTGCGGCTTGGCTACACGCGTGCCGGGCGGCTGATCGACATGCTCGAGCGCCGCGGCATCATCTCCGGCTACGAGGGCTCCAAGCCTCGCCAGGTCCTGATCACCGAGTCAGACGTGCCACGGATCCTCGTGGCGCTCGCTGAGGGCGGTAAGGCGCAGACGCTTTCAATGCCCGAAGCCGACGCCGAAACGGCGCTTGAGCCGTCATCGGACGACTAGAAACGCGCACTTCGGCCGGATTCGGTTGCTCTTGCAGCGGCTTTTGCACTGTCAAGAGGTGCTTCCGGCGTACGCTCTGTCGTAATGGCTGAAATCGGCTCAAGCTTGCGCGAAGCGCGGATGCGCGCGCACATCGATATCAGCGAGGTCGAAGCCTCCACGAAG
The DNA here is from genome assembly GCA_003137075.1 of Solirubrobacterales bacterium. Lineage (GTDB taxonomy): Bacteria > Actinomycetota > Thermoleophilia > Solirubrobacterales > Solirubrobacteraceae > Palsa-465. The sequence continues at coordinate 48,177 of PLES01000136.1, read as the reverse complement.
ATCCGTGCCAAGTATCTGCGCGCGATTGAGAACGAAGAGTGGGACCTGCTGCCCGGGGCCGTCTATGTGAAGAGCTTCCTGCGGACCTACGCGGACTATCTCGGGCTCGACAGCCGCCTGCTGATAGATGAGTTCAAGCGGCGCTACGAGCGTCCAGCCGACCACGAGGTCCGGCCGATCTCTGGCATCAGTCGCGACCGCGACCGCTCGCCGCGCGAGCGTTCATCGCGGCGTCGGCCCTCACCTTCGTTTTCGATCTCTCCAAGGCTCGTGATCGCAGCGGCACTGGTGGTGATCGTCGCCGCGCTCTACGTGCTCGGCAGCGGCAACTCAGGAAATTCGACGGGCAACAACGGCATCGTCTCCCCGAACTCCGGCCACCACAAGAAGTCGACCACCGCGGGCCACGGGCACGGNNCAGACGCGCACAACCCCTGCCGTCGTGCCGAAGGCGACGCTCGCGCTCGTCCCGACCGGCACCGCGGTCTGGGTCTGTGTCGAGGGGCCGGGCAAGACGCTGCTGATCCCCGGCCAGGAATTCATCGCCGGAGACAAGATCAAAACGATTTCCGCCAAGAAGCTGTGGGTCGTCCTCGGCAACCACAACGTCACCGCCACGATCAACGGCAAGCCGTACCCCCTCACCGGCGCCGGCTCCGAGGTCGGCCTGGTGATCACTCCCACCGCTGTCAAGACGGACCCGTCGCCGCCGAAATGCACGCTGTGAGCGACGCGGCCGTCTACACCGGCCGCGCCGCCGTGCGAGCCGGAGTGCTGGTGACCGGTACCGAGGTGCTGACCGGCATCATCAGTGATCGCAACGGCCCCTGGCTCTCCGAGCAGCTGCGTGACCTTGGCGTCGACGTCGCGATGATCGAGGTCGTCGGCGACCGTCCGGCCGATCTGCTCACGGCACTGCGCCACATGGCTGCAGAGGGCGTGGCTGTGATCGTCACCAGCGGCGGCCTCGGGCCTACCGCCGACGATCTCACCGCAGAGGTGGTGGGCGAGTACAGCGGCCGGGAGATGGTCCTGGACGAGGCGCTGGAGGAACGCATCTTTGAGATCCTGAAGCCGCTGATCCCGCGCTGGGCCAACGCTGACCCCGCGGCGGTGCGCGCCGCCAACCGCAAACAGGCGGTGATCCCTGAGGGAGCGACCGTGCTTGAGCCCAAGGGCACAGCACCGGGGCTGGTCGTGCCCCCACTCGAGGGTGCCGTGGGGCCGACCGTGGTCGTCCTGCCGGGGCCACCGCGCGAGCTGATGCCGATGTGGCGTGACGCGGTTCTCACCGACGCTTTCCAGTCCGCGATCGTCGGCGCCACCGTCTACCGGCGCGAGATTCTGCGGCTCTACGGAATTCCCGAGGCGGCGATCTCGGCGACGCTGCGCGCGGCCGACGAGGCCGGTATCAGGCTGGCCGAGCTCGAGATCACAACCTGCCTGCGCCGGGGTGAGCTCGAGATCTCAACCCGCTTCGAACCGGCCGCCGCCGCCGACTACGACGCGCTGCTCACGTTCATCGACAAGCACCACGGAGCGCACCTCTTCTCGCGCGACGGCTCGACGATCGATGAGCAGGTCGCGGCCTTGCTCCTGGCGGATCAGACGATCGCTCTGGCGGAATCGTGCACGGGCGGGCTCCTGGCGGCACGGCTGACCGAGCGTGCCGGCTCGTCGGCTTACGTGCTCGGTGGGGCGGTCGTCTATAGCAACGCGGCCAAGTCAGAGATGGTCGGGGTCGAGCCCGAGCTGATCGCCGCGCACGGCGCGGTCTCGGTTGAGGTCGCCAGGGCGCTGGCTGACGGCGCGCGCTCGCGCTTTGGCGCCTCCGTCGGCGTCGGCATCACCGGGATCGCCGGCCCAGGTGGAGGCACGCCGGAGAAGCCGGTCGGATTGGTCTGCTTCTCGGTCTCCTACGCGCCCGCGGGGACAGCCGCCGCCGAGCGGGTGCTGACGCGCAGCACCCAGCTGCCCGGCGACCGGGCGGCGGTCCGGGATCGGGCCACGACGGTCGCGATGCACCTGATCGAGCGGCTGCTGCAGGGCGACAGCGACTGACGCGGGTGTCGGGCCCGTGCGTCTCGCAAAACGCGAGTTCAGCGCTGAAGTTGCCCATGTTTTTACGAAGTCGGCAGGTTCGTGTCTTGTTCGAACACACGTTCTGAATTTAGGCTCTGGTTCCGTCCGCGCCTGGGCGTACGGTGATCGTTCTAATAGGCATGGAACAAGGAGCCACACGACCATGAGCGAGCAGGACAAGGCCGGCGCCAAGCCTGGCGCAACGTCGGATCCTAAGTCCGATGCCAAGCGACAGGCTGCCCTCCAGGGCGCCCTCACCCAGATTGAGCGTCAGTTCGGCAAGGGAGCGATTATGCGGATGGGCGATCCGGACGCTCGCGTCGCCGTTGACGCGATCCCAACCGGCGCGCTTTCACTCGACATCGCCCTCGGGATCGGGGGTGTGCCGCGCGGTCGCATCATCGAGATCTTCGGTCCAGAATCTTCCGGCAAGACGACGCTTGTCTACCACATCCTCGCCGAAGCTCAGAAGCTCGGCGGCGTCTGTGCGTTCGTCGACGCCGAACACGCGATGGACCCGCTTTACGCCCAGGTGATCGGCGTCGACATCGATGAACTGCTCGTCTCGCAGCCGGATCACGGTGAGCAGGCGCTGGAGATCGTCGACATGCTGATCCGCTCAGGTGCGGTTGACGTAATCGCGGTTGACTCTGTCGCCGCGTTGACGCCGCGCGCTGAGCTTGAGGGGCAGATGGGTGATCAGAGCGTCGGCGCGCAGGCACGGATGATGTCGCAGGCGATGCGCAAGATCACCGCCAACCTGAACCGCACCCAGACGCTCTGCGTCTTCACCAACCAGATCCGTGAGAAGGTCGGTGTGATGTTCGGCTCACCTGAGACTCAGCCAGGTGGTCGCGCGCTCAAGTTCTACGCCTCGCAGCGGCTCGACATCCGCCGTATTGAGACGCTCAAGGACGGCACTGAGGCGGTCGGCAACAAGGTCCGCGTCAAGGTTGTCAAGAACAAGGTCGCGGCTCCGTTCAAGCAGGCTGAGTTCGACATTGAGTTCGGCCGTGGCATCTCAACCTCCGGCTGCTTGCTGGACTACGGGATCGAGCACAACATCGTCACCAAGTCCGGATCGTTCTTCTCCTACGGGGAGGAGCGTCTTGGCCAGGGCCGCGGTAACGCCAAGGCGTATCTGGACGAGCATCAGGAAGTGGCGAAGGAGATCGAAGCGAAGATCTACGTGCTGCTCGGTATCGGGCAGGATCTCGTCAAGCCGATTGAGCGCTCAGAGGTTCCCTTGGAGGAAGTGGAGTTCGACGAGGCGGCCTGAGCCGTGGAAGCGGACGACGTGATGCTCGAAGGCGCGCCCGCCGATGGGGGCGGGCGCGACGCAGGTTGGACCGGGGAGGTCGGCACCGGGCGTGCGCTGCAGATCGCTTACCGCTTTCTCGACCGGCGTGAGCGAACTGTCGCTGAGATGCGGATACGGCTCGAACGGGAAGAGGATGTTCCCGCTCAGGAGGTCGAGGCCGCGATAGCCGAACTGCTCGAGTACGGCTATCTCAACGACGCCCGCTACGCGCGGGTCTTCGCAGAGGATCGCCGCAACCTCGATCAGTGGGGGGTCGAGCGCATCAGTCGTAACCTGCGCGAGCGCGGCATCGACCGCGAGCTGATCGCCGCAGCTCTGACTGAGCTCACCGACGCGTCTGAAGAGAGTGAGCTGGACCGCGCGGTAGCGCTGCTGTCACAGCGCTACCCAGCAGGCCCTGCCGAGCCACGCGACCGAGACAAGGCTTTCGGAGTCCTGATCCGCAAGGGCTACGACAGTGAGCTTGCTGGCGATGCCGTCAGAGCGTGGGGAGCCAGGCGTCTACCAAGCTGAGCTGCCCGTGCTCTGGGGGTCTGGCGAACGGTTTGCCTCAGATTGGATGTACTGCGAGCGCTTGATGAAAATGAAGCCGTGATAGACGGTGACCCCGTCCGTGAACTTCAGCTGCCCGCGCAGGAGGAAACGCACGAGCCCGTTGTCGTGAGTGTTCCCGAGCACTGTCACGCCGGGTTCGCGCTTGTACTGCGCGATAACCCTGCCGGGGTAGTGAAACGGCCAGTCCTTCATCACGTAGACGTTCGTCTCCGTCACCAGCACGATGCGATGCCAGGTGAAGCCGACGAGCGTGACGAGCAGCCCGACATACGGCAGCGGCAAATCTGCGAGCAGCCCGAGGATCAGCATCGCCACCCAGGAGCTGAAACCGAAGGAGACCGCTACGCCGGTTTCGTCGACTCCGGCTCGGCGAGCGATACGGCCGGCCATACGTCGGTTGTAGGGACGGACCGGCATCGGTTGGTCGACGCTCATGAGGCCTGAGTCCTAGATCCGGCACCCACAGACGCCGCCATCAAGCATCCAGCTTTGTGCATCCGAATCTCCTCAACTCGCTAGTTCGGTCAGAACCGTAGACCGGCGGGCGCACCGTACCAAACTGACTCATAGACTGTGGACGTGTCTGCCCGGCTGCGGCCAATCGACGCGGGCCAGGTGGCGCTCGTGTGCGGGCTCATTTTCATCCCGGCCGGGCTCGTGAAGTTCGTCTTCCCGCACTGGGAGCTGCATGCGTTCCGGGACTTCGGCATCCCTGCTGCGACGGTGATGGAGCCGCTCGTCGGCGTGCTTGAGACCGTTGGCGGGTTGCTGCTTGTCCGGCGCGTGCTGATCGGCCCGACCGCCTTGGTCCTGGCGGTGGTGATGCTCGTCGCCTTCGTCGACGGCGGAATCATCCACGGCGACCTGATCCCGAGTGACACGCTGGCACCAGCACTGCTCGTGGCGATGATCTACCTGATCCGTGAGCAGCTGGCCGGCCGGAGGCAGTGAAGCTCCGGGACGCCCAGCTGGGGCGTATCGAAGCTGAAGCCTGGTTTGCGCGAGGCTTTGATGTTCGTCGCGAGGCGTCCGCGTCAACCGTCGTGGACGCAGCGCGTTGCGCTGCGAAGGGACCGGTACTAGGATGGATAGACGCGAACGAACGGCCAGGACGGCCGGTGAAAACCCAGGAAATGAACGATACTCTTGAAACTAGTGTGTACACCGGTCGATTGCGGGAAGGGAGCATTGCGCCGCTCGGTCGCTCCTGACAAATGAAGCTTGGCGTCGACCCGTGAGCAACGAGCCGATGGAGAGGAACGACCATGGACATCATCGCTGCCGCAGCGCTGATCGCCGTTGGAATAGTCGGAGCTGCGGCTGTCCGCGCACGCGCACTGGGAGGTGCGCAGCGGCCCCCTGTGGCCGCTGCGGAGCAGCGCCCGCACTCGGTGGAGCTGCCCCCGCCGGCCACGAGCAACGGTGGCGGCCGCGAGCACAGCGCCGAACTGTTGCGACGCGAAGAGGATCTCCAGATCCGCGAAGCGAAGCTCACCAAACGCCTTTCCGAGATTGACAGCCAGCGTCAGGAGCTGATCGTCGAGCTTGAGCGCGTCTCCGGGGTCTCCGCGGTACGGGCCAAGGAGCAGCTCGTCGAGCAGATGGAGGACGCTGCGCGTCAGGACGCCGCCAAACGCGTGCGTCAGATCGAGGACGAGACCAAGCGCGAGGCCGACCGCAGGGTGCGCAACATCCTCTCGGTCGTGATGCAGCGTCTTGCCGCCGGTCACGCCGCGGAGACGACCGTCTCGGTCGTGCAGCTTTCCTCAGATGACATGAAGGGCCGCATCATCGGTCGCGAGGGTCGCAACATCCGTGCGCTCGAGACGCTGACGGGCGTTGATTTCATCATCGACGACACCCCCGGAGCGGTGGTGCTCTCGAGCTTTGATGGCGTACGCCGTGAGATCGCGCGGATGACGCTCGAGCGGCTTCTGCAGGACGGCCGCATTCACCCGGCCCGGATCGAGGAGGTCTACTTCCTCGTCAAGTCCGACCTCGAGGCTCACATCGTCGAGGTCGGCGAAGAGGGCGCGATCGAGGCCGGCGTTCAGGGGCTTCACCCCGAGCTGGTCAAGTACTTGGGGCGCCTGAAGTTCCGCACAAGCTACGGGCAGAACGTGCTCGCGCACTCGGTTGAGGTCTCGCGCCTGGCGGCGATGATGGCCTCAGAGCTTGGCGCCGGGGCCAAGACGGCACGGCGCGCGGCGCTGCTGCATGACATCGGCAAAGCCGTGACGCACGAGGTGGAAGGCCCGCACGCGCTCGTCGGCGGTGACCTGGCTCGCCGTTACGGGGAGAGCGAGGCGGTCGCACACGCGATGGAGGCCCACCACAACGAGGTGGAGCCGCAGACTGTTGAGGCGGTGATCGTGCAGGCCGCTGACGCGCTCTCCGGCGCGCGTCCAGGGGCGCGCGGTGAGTCACTTGATCAGTACGTCAAGCGCCTGCGTGACCTTGAGGAGCTCGCTACCCGCCACAAGGGCGTGGATCGCGTCTACGCGATGCAGGCCGGCCGTGAGATCCGCGTGATCGTCACGCCGGAGGAGGCTGACGACGCCGCCGCGACGCTGCTCTCGTATGAGATCGCACGCGAGATCGAGAAGCAGCTCGAATATCCGGGCCAGATCAAGGTGACCGTGATCCGGGAGTCACGCGCCGTGGACTACGCCCGCTAGCGCCGCATGGGGAAGGGCGTGGCGTGGCCGATACCCTAGGGGCCGTGAGCAAACGCTTTCACGTAACCACCTTCGGGTGCCAGATGAATGAGCACGACTCTGAGCGCATGAAGGGCATGCTCGAGTCGCTGGGCTACAGCGAGGTGCCCGAGCGCGCCGACGCGGACCTGATCCTTTTCAACACCTGCTCAATCCGTGAGAAGGCGGACGAGCGCTTCATCGCGCACCTCTACGAGGCGAGGGCGCTCAAGCGCCGCTCCCCGGACACGGTGATCGGCGTCGGCGGTTGCTGGGCGCAGTCGGTCAAGGACGAGGTCTTCCAGCGCTTTCCGTTCGTGGATGTCGCATTCGGACCGGGGCAGGTCAACAAGCTCGCCGAGTTCCTGACGAGCGACTCACTCACCGCCCAGGGGTACTTCGAGTTCGAAGGCTTCACCGGGGACCTGCCGGCGAAACGCGCCCGCGAGTTCCAGGGCTGGCTGCAGATCAGCGTCGGCTGCAACTGCGTCTGCTCGTACTGCATCGTGCCTTCGACGCGCGGCCGCGAAGTCAGCCGTGACCCGGCCACCCTGCTCGCCGAGGTGGAGCGCCTCGCCGCTGACGGCGTCACCGAGATCACACTGCTCGGGCAGAACGTGAACTCATACGGGCGCGACCTGACGGCCGACCAGCGCATGAGCTTCGCCGAGTTGCTGGCGCGTGTCGATGCGGTGCCGGGAATCAGCCGGATCCGTTACACGAGCCCGCACCCCAAGGACATGCGGGAGGACGTGATCCGCGCCCACGCCGAACTCGGCGCGCTCTGCGAGCAGATCCACCTGCCGTTGCAGTCAGGCTCGAGCGCGATCCTGAAGCGCATGCGCCGGACCTACACGCGCGAGCGCTACCTGGATCGCGTAGCGCTGATCCGTGAGCACGTTCCGGACTGCGCGATCACNNTCACCACCGACATCATCGTCGGCTTCCCTGGTGAGACCGAAGAGGACTTCCAGCAGACGCTTGAGATCGCTGAGATCGTCGGCTACGACGGCGCCTTCACCTTCATCTACTCGCCACGGCGCGGCACCGAGGCGGCCGCGCTCGAGGACCAGATCCCGCATGAGGTCAAGGTTGAGCGCATGGAGCGGCTCGTCGAGGTCGTCCAGCGTCGCGCGGCGCAGAGCGCGCAACGTTTTGTCGGACGCACGCTTGAGGTCCTGGTCGAGGGGCCCTCGCGGACCGATCCGACGCGCTTGCGGGGACGTTCGCGTCACAACAAGGTCGTGAACTTCGAGGGCTTTGGCGAGCCCGGTGAGTTCGTCGATGTTGAGATCACCAAAGCCACCAGCCAAACGCTGATCGGTGAGATGTCGCTGGTATCGCGCGCCGCACGCTGATGGCACGCTTTTCCAGAAAGCAGCGCGACGCAGACCGCGAGCGCATGTTCGAGACCCGCAGTCACGCCTGGGCGGCGGTCGGTCTCGAGGTCGAGGTCAACCAGAAGGCACTGCGCCGAGCCCGCCGGCGCCTTGTCCTGCTGATCCCGCTGCTGATCGCCGCCTTCGTGGGCGAGACGCTCGCGCACGACCACGTCAGCGAGCTTTGGCGGAAGATGATCCCTTTGACGGTCGATGGCAAGGCTGTGACAACGACCAAGGGCAAGGCCGTGTTTGTGCCTCAGCATCACCATTGGATCGGAGTGCACGACAGGACGCTGATCGCGGTCGTTGCGACGCTGACGGTGCTGGCACTCGGACTGCTGATTTCCAGAGAGGTCGCGCATCTGACACCGGTGCTGTTCCGCCGCATGGACCCGGCGATGGCGGGCACCGTCGCATTCCTGATCCGGCTCTTGGCGATTCTGCTGACGCTCTTCGGCGGCCTCGCGGCCGCCGGCGCTTCACTGGCGACGCTCGCGCTGGGAGGCGCCTTCACCGCGGTGATTTTCGGCCTTGCCGCCCAACAGACGCTCGGCAACCTCTTCGCCGGGATCGTGCTGATCACCGCGCGCCCCTTCCGTGTCGGTGAGCGCGTGCGCCTGCAGGCCGGTGCCGTTGGCGGCACGATCGAGGGCATCGTCAGTTCGCTGGGCTTGCTCTACACGACCTTTGCGCGTGGGCAGGACCGCATCAAAGTCCCTAACAACGTTGTGCTCTCCGCGGTGGTCGTGCCACTGCGCGAGCCTGAGGCGATCAATGTCAGGGTGCACCTGAGCACCGGCGTCAGCCTGGCACAGGCCCAGGAGATCCTCGCGGCGAACGTGAGCACTCCCACAAGCCGGCAGCCGAGCCTGCTGCTGGAGGAGGTCGACGGGGAGAGCGTGATCGTGCGAGTCCAGGCGACGCCTGAACATCACGCCGATGGCGCCAAACTGGCGGACGAGATTATCGCGGCGCTGACCGAGGTCACCGGGCAGCACCCGGTACGGGTCGAGGACTAGCTCCGCGCCGACGCGAGCGTCAAGCGCAGCAGCGGGATCTCGCGTCCAACCACGGCGGTGCGCTCGCGGTAGTCGGCGTAGCCCTTGTAGAGCAGGTCGGCCATCCCGAACAGCCGTTCACGCTCAGCCTCGTCGCTGACTTCCGAGGCCACGTAGCTCGCGCTGGCACCGCCGCGCTGCATCACCGCCTCGGGATGCGCCTTGAGGTTGTGGTACCAGGCAGGGTGCCAGTCACGGCCGAAATTCGAGGCGATCAGGATCACATCCGCGCCGTCACTGAAATAGAGCACCGCCGCCGAGCGCGGTTCGCCGCTCTTGGCGCCAGTGGTTGTGAGCAGCGCCGTTGGCGCTCCGACGAAGGCGCCGACGCGCCCGTGCGAGACGCGTAGCAGCCAAGGATCCACGCGCGCCGCGACCTCGATCCCGAAGCGACGCCCAAACGAGGATCGCACCACAGGCTCCAGCAGCTTCAGATAACGAGAGCGCGGTGCGCGAGGGTCAAACGGCGGGATTCCTACGGCTGACATGGTGACCTCGCTGGTGGACTAGGGCCGCTTGCCGGTCTGGCCGGCGCTGACCGCGCGTGCCACCTTGGCGCCGCCGGCGATACGTTGGAAAGCGGCACTGAGGCTCGGTGCGACCGACGCGATGTCAGAGCCGATCCGCATGCTGAAGGGCGCGACCGTCAGCTCGGCGCGGTCGCGCTCGACCGCGCGCAGTACCGCCGCTGCGACCTGCTCGGGCGTACGTGTACCCACGCCCGGCGGCAGCTTCGCGCCGCTCTCGGCAAACATGCCGGCGTCGCTGATGAAGCCCGGCAGGACCAGCGAGACGCCGACGTTGTCTGCCCGTAGATCCTCACGCAGTCCCAACGCGAACCCGCGCAGCCCAAACTTGGTGGCGCTGTAGATCGAGGATGCCGGTGACGCCGCCTTGGCGGACAGCGACGAGATGAAGACCAGATGGCCGCTGCGTCTAGAGCTCATCGCCGGCGCGAACGCCCGTGCCAGCGCGATCGGGGCACGTAGGTTGACCTCGAGCATCGTGTCGATCTGCTGCTGCGAGAACTCGGTCAAAAGCCCGCTCGCCGGCAGCGCGGCGTTAGCGACCACCACATCGACATCGCCCGCCGCGGCGACCAGCCGCTCGATGTCGGAGGTCACTGCTAGATCTGCGGTCACGGCCTCGGCGTGGAGCTCGTCTGCCAGAGCCTGCAGCAGATCTGTGCGTCGCCCGCTGAGGATCAGCGACGCTCCCCGGGCCGCGAACGCACGCGCGATCGCCTGCCCGATCCCGCCGGTGGCACCTGTGACCAGAACGCGGCCGGCTACGAGATTCACGCCCGCGGACGATACTGGGTGCTGTGGCACGTGCCGAGGTGATAGCGCTATTCGGGCCGACAGGCGTGGGGAAGACCGCTGTCGCGCTGGCGCTCGCGCAGGAGCTGCGCGCGAACGGCGAGCAGCCGGTGGCAGTATCGGCCGACGCGCTGCAGGTCTACGCCGGCCTCGAGGTGCTCACCGGCGCCGCCGACGCGGCTGAACGCGCTCAGCTGGAGCACCGGCTGCTTGCGTTTCTGCCGGTCGACGCGCAGTTCAGCGTCGGCCAGTACGCGGCCCTCGCTCACAGCGAGATCGACGGCCTCATCAACTCCGGCAAACGACCGATCGTCGTCGGCGGCACCGGGCTCTACCTCAGAGCGGCACTGGCTGAGCTGTCGCTGAAGCCGCCGCCGCCGGAGGGTGTGCGTGAACGCTGGCTCGCGGAACTCACGGCAAGGGGGCCGGAGTCGCTGCATGCGCAACTGGCGCAGCGGGCGCCGTGGGCAGCCGAGAAGATCATGCCGACCGACAGCCATCGGATCGTGCGCGCGCTTGAGCTCGACGACTCCGGCGAGCTCGAACCAGGCCCCGAGCAGTCTGACCTCTGGACCGACGCGACCCGCCGACCGACGCTGCTGGTCGGACTGACGATGGAGCGAGAGCGGCTCTACGCACAGATCGGTGCCCGCGTCGACCAGATGCTGGCCGATGGCGCGGAGGCCGAGGTTCGACGCGCGCATGCGGCCGGTGCGAGCGTGACGGCGCGTAAAGCGGTCGGCTTCGAGGACCTGCTCGCCGGTGACGTCGAGGCGATGAAGCGCCGCACACGGAACTACGCGCGACGCCAGCTGACCTGGATGCGCAAGCTTCCAGACGTGCTCGAGATCGACCTCAGCGAACGCTCGCCGGCGCAGGCGGCGGCGCAGATCAGCGCACGCTGGCTCTCGGGCGAGTGAACCCGGGAGCGAGGGGCGGCTGCGTGCCCACCCTTGTAGTCTGCGGGCAGTGAATTTTGAGAAGTGGCAGGCGCTCGGTAACGACTACATGATCGTCGAGGATCGCCAGCTCCCATTTGACCTAACCCCCGGCCGTATCCGCCGTCTCTGTGCCCCGCACACCGGTCTCGGCTGCGACGGCATCCTGCTGCTGACGCAATCAGAGCGGCCCGGTTTCGTCGCAGACCTACGGATCTTCAACCCGGACGGTTCCGAGGCCGAGCTCTCGGGCAACGGCGCGCGCGAAGCGCTGCTGTACCTGCGCCGCCGGCGCTGGACCGATCAGAACGAGTTCTCGATTCACACGATGGCCGGCGAGATCCGCGGCCGGATCACCTCCACCACCACCTGCCAGGTGGACATGGGGCGCGCACGCCTGCGTAGCGATGACTTTCCCGGCGGGCCGCAGGACGGGCGCTCGGCACTGACAGCAGCGGGACGCGAGTGGAGTTTCCAGCACGTCAGCATCGGCAACCCCCAGTGCTCGATCGCGATGCAGACCGACGAGCAATTGCGACTGCTCGACCTCGGCGCAATCGGCGCGGCCTTCGAGAATCATGAGCTCTTTCCGAACCGCACCAACGTCTCCTGGTACACGGTGCTCGGGCAGGGCCGGATCCGGGCACGCATTTTTGAGCGCGGCGTCGGTGAAACGAGCGCCAGCGGGACCGGCGCGATCGGTGCCGCGGTGGCTTACGCGATGACCGGCGGCGACTCACCGGTGACCGTCGTGCTGGACGGCGGCGAGTTGCAAGTGGAAGTGGGTGAGGATCTGCACATCGACCTCACCGGCTGGGCAGTTCCTGTGGTGCGCGGGACCTTTGCGGAAGAACTGATAGAGGAGTTGCGTGAAAGCTAGTAGCCGTCTGGACAAGATCCCTCCGTACCTGTTCGCGGAGTTGGAGCGCAAGATTTCAGAGAAACGGGCCGCGGGAATCGACGTCATCAGCCTTGGCATCGGCGACCCGGACACTCCCACCTATGCGCCGATCGTGGCTGCCGCCCAGCGGGCCGTGGCCGATCCCGGCACGCACCAATACCCGAGCAACCGCGGGCGTCAGGACTTCCGCGAAGCCGTGGCGGCCTTCTACAAGCGTCGCTTTGGGGTGACGCTCGACCCGGCAACCGAGGTGATGCCGGCGATCGGCGCCAAGGAGTGCATCTTCAACCTGAACCTCGCGTTCCTCGACCCGGGCGACGTCGCGCTGGCTGCCGACCCGGGCTACCCGGTCTACACCGGCGGTCCGCTGATGGCCGGTGGTGAGCCGGTGCTGATGCCGCTCGAGCCGGAGCTCGGGTTCGCCCCGGATCTCAAGAAGCTCTCGGCCGAGACCTTGCGCCGCGCCCGCCTGCTGTTCTTCAACTACCCCAACAACCCGACCGGCGCGATCGCGCCCGACGGTCTCTTTGAAGAAGTAGTGGAGCTCGCAGCCGCCAACGACATCCTGGCCGTGCACGACAACGCCTACAGCGAGACCACATACGACGGGTACGTCGCTCCGAGCTTTCTCGCCACGCCGGGCGCGAAGGAGGTCGGCGTCGAGGTCTTCTCGTGGTCCAAGGGCTACAACATGACCGGCTGGCGCTGTGCCGCGATCGTCGGTAACGCCGAGGCGATCGCGCACTACTGGAAGCTCAAGTCGAACATCGACTCAGGGCTCTTCGAGGCCGTCCAGCTGGCAGGGGTCGCGGCACTCGATCCGGCCGTCGACGCAGACGTGAAGGCGATGAACGTCATCTACGCGCGCCGGCGCGACCTGGTCTGCGACGCCCTCGCTCAGGCGGGCGTGACGGTGACCAAACCGCAGGGCACGATCTACATCTGGGCCCCGATTCCGGGGGGCTTTTCCAGCTCGGCTGCTTACTGCGAGCACGTCCTGGAGCAGGCAGCCGTGGTGATCTCACCCGGCGGCGCTTACGGCAGGAGCGGTGAGGGTTTCTTCCGGATCTCCCTGACAACGCCCGACGATCGGCTGCTTGAGGCCGTGGAGCGCTTGCGCGCGTTGTAACTTGGTCCTTGTGGACCATCAACGGAATTTCGGAACGGCGCGCTAATGCCGTCGCCGTCAACAGGCCCGCGCCAAGCCCGGGCGCGCCAACGCGCCTACATGATCGCCGCGCTGCCGGCAGGCGGCGAGGAGCAGCTCGCGGAGCTACGTGAGCTGTTGCTCACCGCTGGCGTGGCGACAGTCGGCGCGCTGGTCCAGCGCCGTGATACGCCGCACCCCAATACCTATCTCGGTCCCGGCAAGCTCGATGAGTTGAAGGACGCGATCAAAGCCGCCGACGCGAACGTCGTCGCCTGTGACGACGAGCTTTCACCGCGTCAGGAACGCAACCTCGAGCAGGCGCTCGGCGTGCCGGTCGTCGACCGCACCACCGTGATCCTTGACATCTTCGCGGCTCACGCCCACAGCGCCGAGGGCAAGCTGCAGGTCGAGCTCGCTCAGCTCCAATACAACCTCGCGCGCATGCGGGGTCTGTGGACCCACCTGGAACGGCTCGGCGGCGGGGTCGGAACCAGGGGACCGGGCGAGACCCAGATCGAAACCGACCGTCGCCTCGCGCGTGACCGGATCTCGTCGCTGAAGCGCAAGCTTGTGCACGTCAGCGCCAATCGCAGCGTGATGCGCGCCGAGCGCGAGCGCACGCACCTGCCGCGAGTCGCGCTGGCCGGCTATACCAACGCCGGCAAATCAACGCTGCTGAACGCCATGACCGGCGCCGAGGTCGGCGTTCGCGACCAGCTCTTCCACACGCTTGACCCGACCACGCGCCTGCTGCGCGCCGGCGGCCGCGACTACCTGCTGACCGACACCGTCGGCTTCATCCGCAAGCTGCCGCACCAGCTGGTTCAGGCGTTTGGCGCGACGCTCGAAGAGACGCGGCTTGCCGACCTGATCCTGCACGTCGTCGACGGCTCGGCGCCTGAGGATGATCGGCTCGCGATGATGCGGGCGGTCGAAGAGGTACTGACCGAGATCGGCGCCGACGCCATACCGATGGTTGTGGTCGTGGGCAAGCTCGACCTGCTCGACGCGGACGGCCGCGTGGAGCTACGCAACCGGCATCCCACCGCGATGCTGGTCTCGGCGGTGACCGGTGAGGGCCTCGAGGAACTGACGCTCAGGATCGAGGAGGAGTTCGCTCGCTCACTGATCGAGGTGGAGCTCTTGATCCCTTACAGCGAAGGGGCGAAGCTCGCCGAGTTGCACGCGCTCGCCGGCGACCTGATCCGCACCGACACCCAGGATGGCGTGCACGTGACCGTGCGTCTGGCGCCGCCGATCGCAGAGCGGTTCGCGGCCTTCGCCACCGTCGCAGGAGCGAGCTGAACGTGGCGCTCAGCGAACTGCAGGCGCAGCGGCTGGACCCGCGCGCCGTGCTACCGACGCGCGCCCACGAGGGCGACGCCGGCCTCGACCTCTACGCGCTTGAGCCCTGTCTGCTTGAGCCCGGTCAACGCGCGATGGTGCGAACCGGCATCGCGGTTGAGATCCCAGCCGGGTACGCCGGGCTGGTAATGCCGCGCTCCGGCCTCGCTGCGCGCCACGGGATCGCACTGGTCAACGCACCGGGGTTGATCGACGCCGGTTACCGCGGCGAGCTCAAGGTGCTGTTGCTGAACACCGACCGCACCAGCTCGTGTGAGCTCGCGGCCGGCGACCGCATCGCGCAACTGGTGCTGACCCCGGTTGAGACACCCGCCGTGGTCGAGGTCAGCGAGCTCTCCGACAGCACGCGTGCTGCCGGCGGCTTCGGCTCCACCGGCAAGTAGCGGTCGGACTGCCCGGTCAGCTAGACGGGACGACGAGCTTGTAGACGTTCGGTGGCAGCAGGCCGTTGCCCGCGAGGAACTGCTCGGCGACGGTGGTCTGGTCATGGCCCATCAGCTGGACCTCACTGTTGAGACCGCGGAGCGCCGTGGTCGTCAGCAGCGCATCCACGCGGTCGATGATCCTCACGAAGGCCGGTCCTTCGAGCCGGACAACCCTTGGCGTCGTGATCGGCACGATGTTCCCGTACCCGTAGACGTGCTTGGGGTCGGCGAGCAGCGTATAAGCGGGCTCGCCCAGTTGCGGATCTGTTGATCCTGCATAGGCGACCTGCACCGAGCCGGAGGCCAGCGAGCCGTATTGAGCGCCCGTGAGCACCGACTCGACCACGCCCGCCTTGAAACCGTAGGCTCGCTCGGCGCGCCACAGGCCGCCAAAGTCCAGCGGCAGCCCGTAGCTGAGTAGAGGCTGGTTGGCGAGGCCGGCCATCGAGTGCAGGTGGTTCTGTCGCGCGAACTGGCTCGTGACCGCCAGACCGAAGATGTCGCCCCCGGGCGTCGGGGTCAACAGCTTGAAACCGTGGCGCTTCGCGTATCTGGCGCCGGCCTCATAAGCCTTGCTGAGGCTCGGATAGTTCAGCTTGAGCCCCGCGATGTCCCGATCCCAACCGACCATGTAGTCCGGATAAAGGTCGACGCTGCCGTCTTTCAGCGACTGCTGAGCGACGTAGGGAACACCGATGTTGCGCGTTACGTTGACGTTGTAGCCGGCATGCGAGAGCGCGACGCTGTACAGCGCCCCGAGCACGAACTGCTCCGGCGTATTCATGTCCCCGACGACGATCGTCGGTCGGTGATACCCGGGTTGGCTCTTATTCGGCGTGGTGGTGGTCCTCACCACCGTGACGGCCGGCTGCGTGAGCGTTGAGTTGGTCGTCGTGGCGGTCGCCCTGGTTCGCGTGCCCGCGCTCGCCGAGCCGCCGGCGCCAAGTCCGCCGATTACTCCACCCGCGATCAGTGCTGCCAACGCGAGCAGCCCGCTCAGCTGCCGCCTGCTCACAGGCCGGCCGCCTTACAGGCGTCGGCGTGTGCCAGCTGCTCGAGCGTGTCATCGAGCTGCGCGAGCGGCTCCGAGAGCTCCAGCGCGGTTGTGATCAGCCAGTCCGCGAACCATGCGTTCTTTGGCAGCAGCGGCCCGTGCAAATAGGTGCCGATCACGTTTCCGCAGCGCACACCCTCTCGGCCGTCGCGGCCGTTGTTGCCGTGGCCCTTCAGCACGCGGCCGAGCGGTTCCGCGTCAGGCCCAAGATGTGTACGGCCACCATGGTTCTCAAACCCGGCCAGCGTGCGAGTGCCGACTCCCGGCAGGTCGACCTCAATCGCCACGTTTCCGATCAGCCGTGGCCCGTCGGAGCGCACCGTATTCGCATCGAGCAGCCCCACTCCGGGCAGGGTTTGATTGCCGAGCTCGTAACTGTGGCCGAGCAGCTGGTAGCCACCACAGACCCCAAGCACAAGCGCTCCACGCTCGGCCGCGGCGCCGAGCGCCAGACGTTTGTGTTCGTAAAGGTCGGTGGCGCAGAGCATCTGGTCGCGGTCCTGTCCGCCGCCCATGTAGTACAGGTCAGCCGCGTCCGGATCAAGTGCCTGCCCGATGCCGGCGCCGGTCAGCTCAAAGCCGATTCCGCGCCATTCGCAGCGACGCTCGAGCATCAGCAGATTGCCGCGGTCTGCATAAATGTTCATCAACGTCGGGTAGAGCGCGCAGACACGCAGCGTTGGCAGCTCAGCGGCCAAGTAGCACCACCTGACTGCCGATGTGCTCAGCGGTCGGGTCGATCGCACGCACACCAAGTGGTTTGAGGCCGGCCCGCTGGCCGGCCTCTTCAAGCTCGCCCACGCTGACCGTGTCGAGCACGATCACGTCCTGGCTCTGCTCGCGCCCGCCAACGGCGTCGATCACCTCGCGGCGGCGCTCTAGCACGAAGCTGTCGCCGTCCTTTCGCACCACGGTCGGCTGGCTGCAGTAGACGCTGCCGTCTATTTCGATGATGTCGGGCAGTGGAAACGGGTCGCCGTCGTGCCACTCGAACTCTTCGAAGTCCCGAGTCGCGGCGATCGCGATGGCGAGCACGCCACCGGGCCGCAGGTGAGCGCCCGCCACGGCGATGAACTCGCTGCGCGCCCGCGTACCCCCGAACAGCTGGATCGTCTGCATCGGCACGGCGCAGAGCGCGAACTGCTGATCTGCAAGCTCTAGCTTGCGTGCGTCTGCCGCGAGCGTGCTGAGAACGAGGCCGTCCGCTCGCGCCCGCTCCGCAAGTGCGGCCAGCAGCTCAGCTGCCAGGTCCACGGCGACGACCTCATAGCCGCTCCTGGCCAATGCCAGGGACACGCGGCCGGTGCCGGCCCCGACGTCGAGGATCCGCGCGCCCGGCCCCTGCTTTGCGGCGAGTTCCAGCCAAAGCGGCAGGTCCTGCTCGTAGCCGCTGCATTCGAGGTCGTGCCAGACCACCTGACTGTTCATGCTGCGGCCTCCCAATAGCGCGACACATGGCCACGGCTCGCGAGCTCTTCGCGCAGCGCCAGCAAGGCCGTGTAGGTGGGCAGCGCGAAGACTCGGCCGTCGCGCGCGCCTTCAAGCGCGCGGTCAAGCGCCTGCGAGAGGTCCGGGATCACCAGCAGCCGTGAAGGCTCAACCCCTGCGTACTTCAGACGCACCGCGAGCTCCGCGGCACGCGTTCCCGAACAGACGATCGTGCGGACGTGCGAAACGAGCAGCTCGAAATCGGCGTCCCAGACCCACGAGACGTCGCGCCCGTCGGCTATTTGGTCGTTGAGGATCGCCAGCACGTCAAGCTCCCCGGCTTCGAGCGCGAGCGTGCGCAGCAGCTCGTTCGCCCCGGCAGGGTTTTTCATCAGCAGGAGCTTCAGCGAGGCATCCCCGACGGTGACCTCTTCGGCGCGCCCGAACGCCGCCGTAGCGCCCTGAAGGCCGTTGACAACCTGATCAAGCGTCGCGCCAAGCGCGAAACAGAGCGCCGCCGCCGCCACGGCGTTGTAGACGTTGTAGAGACCCGGCAGCGGCAGCAGCACCGCCCGCGAGCCGAGCGGCGTCGTCAGCATGAAGGTGGCGCGGCTGGTTCCGTGCAGCGTGATCTGTTCGGCGTACACGCTCGGCTTGGGGCGCTGCTGACCGCAGACCTCACAGTGGTAGTCGCCCAGGTGGCCGAGGTAGATCGCGTCGTAGACGTACGGTGCGCCGCAGCGCCTACAGTGCTTGGAGTCCGACGCGTGCTGCATCTGCGCGACGGCAAGCGAGTGATCCTCAACCCCGAAGTAAGTGACGTTTGCGCGTTCACGTCCGAGGTCTGCGATCAGCGGATCGTCCGCATTCAGGACCAGCCGGCTACTTTCGCTGAGCCGGGCGACGACCTCACTCCAGCGCTCGGCGATCGTTTCGAGCTCCCCGTAGCGGTCCAGCTGGTCGCGAAAGAGGTTCGCCAGCAGCAGCGCGCGAGGCTGGACTTGCTCGGTGATCTGTGCGACCCAAAGCTCGTCGACCTCGAACAGCCCCAGATCCCCACGCATCCCCTTGCTGCCGTGTGCCGCAGCCAGCAGTGTCGAGGCAATGCCGCCGGCCATGTTGGCGCCGGCCCGGTTGTGCACGAGCCTATGGCCGGCACGCTCGAGGACCGTGGCGCTCATCGCCGCGGTGGTTGTCTTGCCGTTGGTGGCGGAGATCACAGCACTGCCATTGGGCAGCCGGCTCGTCAGCCGCGTGAGCGCGTGCGGATCAAGCCTCAGCAAAACCTTCCCGGGCAGGCTGGTCCCGCCGCCACGCCCGCTGACGCGCGCCACGGAGCCGACCGCCCGCGCAGCGGCGAGCTTGGCCCTGAGCGAGCTCATAGCGTCGTGTCTGCTGAGGCGGGAACCTTGACCTGAACAGCGCCTGGCAGCACCGCAAAGCGCGCCGGCAAGACGGCGACCGGGTCACCATCGGCGTAAGTGGTGAAGGGCCTGTCTGACGAGATCTCGACCTCACGAGCACGGGCGATGCGCACGAACGGGCAGTTCACGTGCGTGCCCTTGAAGACCCGCGGCAGCTGGCGCAGGAACTCATGCTTCGGCGCCTGCGCGATCATCACCACGTCGAACAGGCCGTCGCTCAGCGATGCTTCGGGCGCGAGGATCATCCCGGCCCCGTGGCGGCCCGAGTTGCAGACCGCCACGTTATATCCGTAGAGCGAATGCTCTTCGCCGTCGAGTCTGAGCGTGAAGGTGGCGGGCTTCCAGCTCATCAGCGCTCTGACGCCGCCGTAGGCGTAGACAAGGCGGTGGGGGACGTGCTTGGCGTTGTTGGCGATGCGGTTGCCTTCTGAATCAAAGCCTGAGGTCGCGATCCCCAGAAACGTCTTGCTGCCGACCTCGCCGAGATCAACGGCCGTCGCGTGGCCGTGCAAGAGCGTTTCGCAGGCCGTCACCGGGTTCATCGAGAGGCCGATCCCGCGGGCGAAGTCGTTGCCGCGCCCGCCGGGCAGCACCCCGAGCACCGCATCACTGTGTTTCAGCGCGCCGGCGACGGCACCGATGGTGCCGTCGCCTCCGAAGGCCACCACGGTCTCGCCCGCAGTCGCCGCTGTGAACGCCAGCTCACACGCGTGATCGAGGCTCTTGGTGAGCTCGACCCGGTGTTCAAGCCCAAGCCGGCCAAGCTGCTCGCGAACATCCGGGAGCAGCCGACCCGCACGCCCGCCGCCGGCGGACGGGTTGACGATCAGGGAAAGCATCACCCTGAGAGTACGAGCGCGGCGAGGTTCTCGCCGATCGCGACGGGGCGCGGATCTACGGCGGCTTCGGCATCCTCGCGGCTCGTGGTTCCGCTGAGCACAAGCGCCGCGTCGAGCCCGGCTGCGTGGGCGCCACCGAGGTCTGAATCGAGGTGGTCGCCGATCACCAATGTGCGGCCGGGGCCGAGACGGTCGAGTGCGACTCTGAAGACCTCCGGGTCGGGTTTGCCGACGCTACGCGCCTTGACTCCGGTCGCGTATTCAAGCGCCGCGGTGATCGCGCCGGTCCCGGGTGCAGGGCCGCCTACGGTCGGGAAGCTACGGTCCATGCCACCGGTGATCAGCTCCGCGCCGTTGAAGACCGCGCGGGTCGCGTTAAGCAGGTCGTTGTAAACAAAATCACGGTGCAGGACGACCACGACCGCGTCCGCGTGCTCAGCCTCAGGGGTGTTGTTGGCGATCTGGTGACCGGCGTCGACGACGTGTTTGAAGAGCGCCGGTGCACCGATCACGTAGACGCGCGCTCCCGGCTTGCGCTCGGCCAGCACGAACTGAATCGCCGATCCGACGCTGACGACCTCCTCAACCGCGGCTGTGCAGCCGATCGACCAGAGCTTGCGCACGTACTCCTCGGGCGAGAGGCCACCGTCATTGGTCACGAATGCCAGGCGCTTGCCGGCGGCGCGGATCGCGGTGATCGCCTCCGGGGCGCGCGGGGTCGCGGCGCCGCCGACCCAGACCGTGCCGTCGAGGTCGAGGATCACATGGTCATATGAGGCGAGCAGAGGGGAGAGGGTCACGGCGAAATTATCCCGGGCCGCTCAGCCGAACAGACTCAACGGGGGCTCTTGCTGCTGCGGGGCATCAGCGAGGCACTCGGGACCGTCGTAGCGGGCGTCGTTCACGGCGTTCGAAACGGGACGCAGGTGGGTTTGCTCCGCGGGCAGGCCGTGCATTAGCTCGGCGAGCGTTGCCAGGGTCGTGCCCGGGTCCAGCCAGGGCGACTCTTCGTCGCGACCGAGTATCACCGGCATGCGCGAGTGCACGCTCGCCATCGGCTCGTTGGCAGCCGTCGTGATGATCGTGCAACTGCGCACCTCATCCGGCTCGCCGCGATGCCAGACCGACCACAGTCCCGCGAACGCGAACATCTCTCCGTCACTGCGGGTGATGTGGAAGGGCAGCTTCGGCTGTAGCTCGCGGCTCTGCCACTCATAAAAACCATCTGCCGGGATCAGACAGCGGAAGCGCTGAAGCGGCGCCCTATATGCCGGCCTATCGGCCAGCGTTTCGGCGCGGGCGTTGATCATCTTGTAACCCACAGCCGGATCCTTCGCCCAGCGCGGCACCAGGCCCCAGCGCAGCAGCTCGCCACGCGGTACGCCTTCACGGTCTGTAGTGACGGCGACGATCTCCGTCCCGGGTGCGACGTTGTAGTGCGGCTCGAACGTCAGCGCGTCGCCGATCGCGAAGCGCTCACGCACCGCTCCGACGGGCTTGGCGAGCGTGTAGCGCCCGCACACTTCGGTAGTTAGCCGCCGAGGCGGGCCGCGCGGTCGGCGTCCCGCTTGGCAAGCGCCGCGCGTTGTCTGCGCCGACCCAGATAGATCGCGACGCCGATGGCCACGAAGAAGAGCACGAACGAGTAGAAGATCGACAGATCGAGGCTGAGCCCGCCGAACGGCAGCGCGATCAGCTTCACGATCCCAAAGGCGACCGCAACGATCGCGACGATCGCAGCTATGACCACGACGATCCCGCGGATACGCGCGAAGATCCCGGCGCTCTTGGGCGGCGCGACAAGACCAAGAACACGCATGCCGAACAGCTGGCGGCCGCTGGGCGCCTCGACTCCGAGACGCTCGGCCGCAGCCTTGATGTCACCGACACGACGCTCTGCGATCGCGAGGTTCGCATCGGCCATACGCCGGATCTGCATGCGCTCCTGGGGACGCGCGGCGGCGATCGCCCGCTCGTAGTGAGCGCGCGCGGCGGGCGCGTCGTACCGCTCTGCTGCACGTGCACCAAGCAGTGCCTGAGCGGCGGCGCGGTAGCGCGTCTCAGCGGCCAGTTCCTCGTCGCTCTTGGTCTCCAACTGCTGGATGGCGGCCATCTGGCCCTTCTGTTCAATGCGCACTGCGCGCTGCTGCTTCGGCATGGCTCTCAGTCTAGTTGTCGCGGCCGAGTAGTGGTCGTCACGAGGCCTGAGAAGAGGCGCTCGAGTGTGGCCTGCGGGTCCTCGCAGAGGCCGCTGTGAACAGAAGATGTCTGGATCACCGTGCTCGAGGGCGCAACCAGCCAGTGAAAACGCTCGGACTGAGGCATCTGAGCGATCGGACCGGCCTGCGGATCGCCTGCCGCTGTCCGGACGCGCGCATCGAGGTGAGCGGCGATCTCGGCGGCGTCGGCATCGCCGGCCAGCAGCTCCAGACGGCGCGGGTCGAGCGCGACCCGCGCCTGCAGGAAGCTCATCGTGCGGCAGAAGAGGATCACCCCGACGTTGAGGAACTCCTCGCGCTCAATCCTCGGGACCACGCGGATCGTGGCGTACTGAAACGGTTCAGGCACCATATGCCGCCTCGGCGTCGCTGAGGAAGACACGCGGGGGCGCGAGACGCGCGCTGAAGTACTCGACGTACCGCCGCCGGGCCCGCGCCGGGGCCTCACCGAGCCACTCGTCGGGAACCTGCGCCACCACCCTCGTGATCACCGCATCGGTCACTAGCGGCGCGAGGCGCGCGTCGGCTTCCCGCAGATGCGCCGCCAACGGCAGCAGCACGTGGTCGGCGATCAGCGGAAACGACTCCCGCGCACGCGCGACGAAATCGCGCTCGGCATGGTGTTGGTAGAGCGCGGCGCCGTGGTCGATCAGCCAGGTCTGGCCGTGCCAGACAAGCAGGTTGGGGTTACGCGGCGTGCGGTCGACGTTGGTGGTGAGCGCATCGAACCAGACGATCTCTGAGGCTTCGTGGGGGTCGGTGCTGCCGGGCCGCGCCGGGTTGTAGTCGAGCGACCCCGGTAGGAAGTCAACCCCCAAATTGATCCCGGCGCTAACGCAAATCAGTTCGTTGATCTCGGGGTCGGGCTCGGTCTTGCCGAGCTCCGGGCTGACCGCAGCCAGAACCAGCTCCGGCGTCCGCAGACCGACCGCGCGCGCAAGCTCGCCCACGACCACCTCCGCAACCAGCGCCTTGATCCCCTGGCCGGCACCGCGAAACTTGACCACGTAGAGGCCGTCGTCATCGGCCTCAACCAGTCCCGGCAGCGAGCCGCCCTCACGCAGCGGCATCACATACCTGGTGGCGGCAACCTTCCTCAGCATGCGAGGATCATGTCAGGCACATCAAACCTGACCACCGAGAGGGCAGCGCATGTCAATGGCGGATTTCAACGAGCAGGTGATCACCGAGTTCCGGGAGAACGAGGGGGTTGTCGGCGGCATGTTTGAAGGAATGCCGATTCTGCTTCTGCATCACGTCGGTGCCAAGTCAGGGACTGCGCGGGTCGCTCCGCTCGTCTACATGGCTGACGGCGACCGCTACGTGATCTTCGCGTCCAAAGCCGGCGCGCCCGAGAACCCCGCCTGGTTTCACAACCTCATGGCCCACCCGGAGACCAAGATCGAGGTCGGAACCGAAACGCTTGAGGTTCTCGCCAGCGAGGCAACCGGCGACGAGCGTGACCAGCTCTATGCGACGCAGGTTGAGAAAGCTCCACAGTTCGCCGAGTACCAGGAGAAGACCACGCGCCTGATCCCGGTTGTGACCTTGACGCCGGCTGCCTGAACGCCCTATGCCGGAGTTCGACTACGACTGGCTGGTGATCGGCTCCGGATTCGGCGGCAGCGTCTCGGCGCTGCGCCTGGCTGAGAAGGGCTACAAGGTCGGCGTGCTGGAGAGCGGGCGCCGCTTCGCAGACGAGGACTTCGCCAAGCAGACGATGGATTCGCGGCGCTATCTCTGGGCGCCGCAGATCGGACTGCGCGGGATTCTGCGGATGACGCTGTTCAAGGACATCTTCATCCTCTCCGGCTGCGGCGTCGGCGGCGGCAGCCTTGGCTACGCCAACACGCTCTACCGTGCCCGGCCCGACTTCTACGCGAACCCGCAATGGGCGGCGATGGGTGACTGGCAGAGCGAGCTCGAGCCGTTCTACGACGAGGCCGAACGCATGCTCGGCGTCGTCGAGTACGACCGCGACGGTGTCGCCGACCTGCTGCTCAAGGAGTACGCCGAGACGATCGGCGTCGGGGATACCTATACGCGCACGCCGGTCGGCGTGTTCCTCGGAGAGCCCGGCGTCACGGTGCCCGACCCGTTCTTTGGCGGCGAGGGTCCCGACCGCACTGGCTGCGTGCGCTGCGGTGGTTGCATGATCGGCTGCCGCTACGGCGCCAAGAACACGCTCGTAAAGAACTACCTTTGGTTCGCGGAGAAGCTCGGCGTCAATGTCATGCCCGAGCGCACCGTCGTTGACATCTTGCCCTTGGGGGTCGGCGACGGCGCCGAGGGCTACGAGGTTCGCCACCAGCGGTCGGGCGGCATTCTGCGCCGCCAGCCGCGCACGCTCAGGGCGCGCGGCGTGATCGTCGCGGCCGGAGCGCTCGGGACCAACCGGCTGCTGCAGCGCTGCAAGCTCAACGGTTCGCTGCCGCGGGTCTCTGAGCGGCTCGGCTACAGCGTGCGCACCAACAGCGAATCGATCATGTCCGTGCTGGCGCCCGAGACCTCTGGCTTCGACTTCAGTGAGTCAGTAGCAATTACGTCGAGCATCCACACCGATGCCGCCACCCACATTGAGGTGGTGACCTACGGCGACGGGGGTGACTCGCAGTCGCTGCTGGCGACCGTGATGGTCGAGGCCGGTCGCCGCGGCACCAAGCCGCTGCACTTCCTGATCGCGCTGGCGCGCAAGCCAAAGACTGCGCTTCAGATCCTTCGCATCAAGGGCACAGCGCGCCGCTCAGTGATCCTGCTGGTGATGCAGTCACTCGACAACTCGATGCGCCTCAAGGTCAAGCGGCGACTCCCGGGCGGTGGCGTTGCCTTGACGACTGAACAGGATCCGCTGCACCCGAACCCTGACAAGGTCCCGGCCGCCTACGCGGCCGCGCGCTGGTTTGAGCAGCGGGTCGGGGGAGACGCCTACAGCTCAGTGCCAGAGGCGGTTCTGGGTATTCCGATCACCGCTCACATATTGGGTGGCGCCGTAATCGGTGAGGACGCATCGACAGGCGTCGTCGATCGACAGAACCGTGTCTTTGGCTACCAGAACCTGCTGGTCACGGATGGCGCCGCTGTACCGGCAAACGTCGGAGCGAACCCGAGCCTGACGATTACCGCGCTGGCTGAACGCGCGATGAGTTTCATCCCGCCCAAGCTCTGAGCGCGGCTTAGAGGCTGTCTCAAAACTATGGCTGGCCGCATGTGTCCGTGGACACGGCGCAGGATCGCCACGCCTGTCCCTGGCCGATACCTCCAGTATCGGCTCTGGAAAGCCGCGTCGCCGTGCTTGGTCCATGACCACCCGGCCGGCGCCCTAGTTTTGAGACAGCCTCTTAGGCAGCTAGCAGTGTCGGGATCCGTGACAGGTCCGTGACGGCACCTTGCTGTGACGGGTCACCCGGCTGAACCCAGATGGTCCGGATCCCGAGCGCCTGCGCGCCGGCGATGTCACGTGCCTGATCGTTACCGACCATCACCGCCGCCTCCGCGCTGACACCCAGTGCCTCGAGCGCCGCCTGAAAAGGAGCCGCGTTCGGCTTGCCGGTGCCGAGATCACCAGAAACGATCAGTGCATCTACGCGGCGTTCCATGTCGGTGTGTCTGACCTTGTGGCGCTGAAAGTCTGAGGTGCCATTGGTGACCAGCGCGAGCCTGTAGGAGCTGCGTAGCGTCGCCAGCAGTTCGTAGGCGCCGGGGTAGACACCCTGGTTACCCATACGCGCGGACCACCAGATCTCGCGAAGCTCACCAGGCGCGCCGTCATAGCCGGATGGCAGGCAGGCGTCAAACACGTGCGCGCGAAAATCAGGCAGGAAAGCGCGAAGGTCGGCGAGTTCCTGACCAGGACCTTCGAAGCTTGAGCTGAGACCGTCACTCGGCCCGATGTGAACGTCGCGCGTGTAGGCCTGATGCGGGGAGTGTGCGTCCCAGTAGCTGCGGGCGGCGACGCGCACCGACTGGATCTGGTCGGCGGATGCACCCGCTCCCCAGATCGCATGGGAGACGGCTGCGTACGCCTCCGCGATCGGCCGCGTCTCCGGGATCAGTGTCTCATCGAGGTCGAACAGCACGCCGAGAATTTGGTTGTTGTTGGTCACTTGATCAAACGATAGTTGCCGTCGCGGCAGTACGACAATCGGTCACAGCGATACAACAACGTTCTTCTAGATACGGTCAAGTACACCAGCTACCGCTTTGTGTACGTAGATGGAACACAGATCATGGGCGATGACGTGCTCGAGCCGTTTCCCGGCCGGACCGACTGTCGCGACTTAGCCGGCTTGGACGCCGGCGCCAGAGGCCTTCAGCGAACGGCTCAGCAAGCTGCGATGCCGCCGCCCGACGCGGGCCATGGGAGGGAGGCAGGTCCGGTGTCGCGAACGTTCCCAGTGGCGCTCCTGGATCGCCGGTAGCTCGCGTGCCGCCGCGGCATCAAGCCGCGCGCAACGTTCACTCTCAGAATGAGCCCTCGGGTTCGGCACGGGCCTAATTCTGTCATATACGGTTAGTTCGAGGCGAGCGACTGCCAAGCGCCGTCTAGTCCTCAGGCGTCGCCGACCTTGGCCGCCAGTCCCGATCTGACGCTCGACCTAAGGTTGAGGTGTGAATAGAGGTCGACTGGTGCGTTCGAGCTCTTCGCGGAATCCGGGCAGGGGTGGCGTCAAACCGGTGGTGCACAGGCAGCAGTGCGAAGGCTCCGCTCGCGGGCTGTGCGCGTGACGTTCGGGTGGTTCGTGTGCCCCTTGCCGCCCTCTGAAGCGTGTGTGTTCGAGCCGCCAGGCCGGCCTACGTTGAACGGGCCGCGGCGCGCCCCAGGCCGTCGCCACGGTCACCCGAGATCTCATTCAGGTTGCCGCAGGTCGTCTTGCGCTCGGTCGCCGGCGCACCGCTCGGAACAACGCTGCGCCAACGCTCGGCGGCGACGAGGCGTAGAGATACGTGTGCGTGGTGAGCGGCCCCCGCTGTCTTGGTACGTGTCAGTTCTCAGATGTACGCGCACAGGTGATTCGCAGAACGAAGCAGTGCATCTCAGAGCAAGCTGCCAGTCGAAGAGCCGCAGATGGTCGCCGGGAGCGGCGAGTGCGCGCGGAGCCCGTTTCAGGAACGCGCCGGTCAGGTTGCAACTAGTGGCCCTAGGCGCTAACCTAAGAGCCGTAGGAAGTGGCTACACACTGACCGAGGAGTCCAAATGCGCACCACAGCGCTCACCGCAAACCTGATTCAACTGACAAAGCTGGGGATGATGAACGCCTACCTCGTGCGTGAGGATGATGGCTTTACGCTTGTCGACACAACCATGAGCGCGGCCGACGGCTTGATGGCCGCCGCGGCCACAGCCGGGGGTGAGATCAAGCGCATCTTGCTGACTCACTGTCACGGCGACCATGTCGGTTCCGTTGACAGTCTTCGCGCCAAGCTCGGACCAGGGGTGCCTGTGCTTATGCCGAAGATCGATGCGGGCATCCTTGCCGGTGAACCTGTACTGCCGCCGGCCAAGAAGCGCGGCAGTTGGCCAAAGGTCAAGACCAAGCCTGACTCGACATTCAGCGGAGGCGATGTGATCGGCAGTCTTCAGGTTGTGGATTGCCCCGGGCATACCCCGGGCCACGTCGCCTTTTTTGACACCCGTGACAAGTCTCTTATCGCCGGTGACGCATTCAGTTCACTCGGTGGGCTCGCCGTGCCCAGTCGCCCGCACCTGCGGTTCCCGCTGCCGTGGTACGCCACCTGCAACCGGCCACAGGCGCTCCTGTCTGCGCGCGGATTGCGCGCGCTCGATCCGACACTGCTGGCTGTTGGGCACGGCCGCGCGCTCAGCGAACCGTCGGCAGCGATGGATCAGGCAATCGCTGTAGCCGCGGGTTAGGCGTCGCAATGGCAAGAGTTGGACTCACTAAAGAGTTGGTCGTATTGGCCGCTGCCGAAATCGCTGATCGAGATGGCTTGGACGCGTTGACACTCGCGGCGCTCGCCGCCGCGCTCGGGGTGAAGACGCCATCGCTGTATGCACATCTGGGCGGGCTCGATGATCTGCGCCTGCGCCTTGCAGCGCTGGCGGCGGCGCAACTCGGGGATGTGCTCGCGCCGGCGGCGGCTGGACTCTCACGTGGCGAGGCACTTAGAGAGATCGGTCACGTCTACCGGCAGTGGGCGAACGAGCATCCGGGGCTCTACGCCGCACTGCAGCCGGCCAGCCCTGCGCGGGAGCCGGCGGCCGAGCAGGTGCTGGCACTGGTGCTCGCCGTGCTGCGTGGCTATGGACTTGAGGGCGATCAGGCGATTCACGCCGCGCGCACCGTACGCGCCGCTCTGCACGGTTTCGTGACGCTCGAGGCGCAGGGTGGCTTTGGCATACCGGTCGATCTGGGTGACTCCTTCGCTTGGATGCTCGCGGCGCTCGACCGAGGGCTCGCCTCAGCCTGAGACTTGACTTGACGAGCAAAAAAGTCGCTACCGACGCGCAACGGGTGGTTGCGCGTCGGTAGCGCGATGTGTAGTCTGCAGTGCAACCAAACGTTGCAGGAGGATTGCATGGAGCTCGGAACTATCGAGCGCGAGATCTACGTCGATGCTTCGCCGGAGATCGTCTTTGAGGTCGTCAGCGACCCGGAACATGTGAAGCACTGGTGGCCAGACGAGGCCCACTATGAGCCGACACCGGGTTCGGAAGGGGAGATCGTGTTCGTCGGCAGGGACGGGGCCGATAACCGAAATCAGCTCAAGGTTGTTGACGTGCAGCGGCCGCGGAGCTTTTCGTTTCGTTGGACGCACCCGGCCGGCGAGCAGCCGGTGAGCGGCAACTCGCTGCTGGTGACGTTCGATCTGTCGCCGTCGGGAAGCGGGACGCTGCTGAAAATGACAGAGACGGGGTTCCGGGAGATGGGCTGGGAACTGGCCGTGCTCGAAGAGCAGTACCAATCGCATGTCACCGGTTGGGAGTTCTTCATACCGCGGATCCCCGACTACACCGCGAGTCTGGGGGTCAGCTCATGAGCGCCCCTGTCGTGGAACGAATCGACGACGAACTCTGGTCTGCGATCGGGGATCCAACGCGGCGCCGGGTGCTCGACCTGCTGCTGGTCGCGGGCGAGGGCACCGCCACGACGCTCGGCGAGCAGCTACCGGTGACGCGTCAGGCGGTAGCCAAGCACCTGGTGGTACTCGACCGCGCCGGACTGGTGAGGCCAACTTCGGTGGGGCGCGAGAAGCGCTACCGGGTTGACGACGCACGCCTGGCGCGCGCCGTCGCGCAGCTTTCGTCGGTCGGCTCAGCCTGGGACGCCCGACTGCAACGTATCAAGCGGATCGCCGAGGCGATTGAGCTGGCCAAGAACAACCAAGAACCCAAGGAGAGCTGAGATGGCGGACATTCTGCACAGGGTCGGAGCCAAGACCCGGACACCGGCGAAGGTGTATGAGGCGCTGACAACGATCGACGGTCTCGCCAACTGGTGGACCGACGACACCAAAGGGAGCTGCGAGCTCGGCGGCGTCGTTCAGTTTCGCTTTCCGGTCGGTGGCTTCGACATGGAGGTCACCGAGCTGCGACCCAACGAGCGGGTCACCTGGCGAGTGGTTGACGGCCCCGAAGAGTGGGTCGGGACGACAATCGATTGGAAGCTGCGACAGGAGCAGGACTACACGATCGTGATGTTCGCCCACGAGGGCTGGCAGCAGCCCGGCGAGTTCATGCACCACTGCAGCACTAAGTGGGGCTCGTTCCTGATGAGCCTCAAGTCGCTCGTCGAAACCGGTGAGGGAGCACCGGCTCCACGCGACGTACAGATCAGCGACTGGCACTGAGTCAAACCAGGCTCTCGCGGCTCCTCAGGGAGCCGCCAGCCAGACGATCTGCTCGAACTGCGCGCGTAGTTTCTCGCCGCGCCCAGGATTCAGCGAGTGCAACCAGGCGATGCGGCCCAGTAGGTGGGCGCGAAAGTCTGAGTGCCCGTGGCGGTTCTGCGCCGCGGGGCCGCTGAGCTTGGCGTTGTGCAGGATCGCCTTGAGCGTGTCGTACTCCTCGCGCGCGAGGTTGGTGCGCTCGTTGACGACGACGCCGCAGACACGCTGGCGGCCTGCACGTGTCGCCAGATACGTCTTGTCGGGGTTGATCGCGAAACCTTCGTCGCGCGCGATCGCTACCACCGCCTCCTGCAGGGTCGGCATCGACCGGNNAAGCCGGACCGAACCCGAGAAGGTGAGATCGTCGGCATAGCGGCTGTACCGCAGCCCGAGTGCCGTCGCCAGGCCGCTGAGACGACGGTCGAGCCTGAACGCCGCGAGGTTGGCGAGCGCCGGAGAGGTCGGCGCGCCCTGCGGCAGGTGCGGCGCTGCGAGGCGTTGGCCGAGCTGGTGATGCAGCGGGATCAGTCTGGCCTCCGCGGGCCGCGGAATTGCGTGCCAGACAGCGGCTGGCACGACGTTCGTGGTCAGCGCGGTGAGCGAATGGGCAACCGACTCCGGGTAGCCCGCGGTGCGAAAGATCCCGTAGATGCGCCCCGCAGCAATTGACGCGAAGAAGTCCTTGAGGTCGAAGCGTACGACCGCGAACTGGCCCACATGCGTGCTCGCGTGACTACCCACTGACCGGCCGCGAGTGAAACCATGCGCGGCCTCGTGCGTCGGCACCAGGTCCAGAATCTCGTGCAGGATCCGTCGCTGCAGCGCTTTGAGACGTTGCTTCGGCCGCTCGATCACGCGTACGGCGCCACCGCGGCGCGGCATCGTTCGATAGAGGTAGTGCCGCAGCGGCAGCTCGCCGGTGGTCCGCTCAAGGCACAGCGCGTCGGCCATCCAGGCGAGCGCGCCGTCGCTCAGCTCCAAGAACTCCGCGAGCGCCGCCTCGGTCTCTATCTCCGGCACAGGCCAGCGCCGCCTTGCCATCGCAGGCTCGGGGCTCGACCAGCGCAGGATTAGCGGCTGTCGAGTCTCCTCCGGGTCGGTCGGGAGATCTTTAAGCACCAGCTCAATGAAGCTCTCCAGCTCGCGCGCTCGATCAAGCGGTGCTCGCAGGTANNGCGCGCAGCACCTGCAACGCGAGTGAACTGGCCCACCGCGGCGTGGGATCAATCGCAACGCTTGCCCGGGTCAGCAGTCCGGTCTCGTCCCAAACTCCGGAGAGGAAGGCGCCGGCTAGGCAAGACGCGAGGTCACTGCGGACCCTTTGGTCGTACATCGGCTAAATCATCGCGGCGTCGCGAACCGACTGCACTGCGTTGTGTGCGCCCGGAACTGCGGCCGTAGAGTCGCAGCAGAGGGCGTGCGATGTGATGCCGTGGTCATGTTGTTGTCCC
>PLES01000136.1:0-16702 GCA_003137075.1 Solirubrobacterales bacterium | reverse complement strand
GATGAAAACGATCAGCAGCACCACGCCGAGCGCCAGTCCCCACGAGTTCAGGAGCACCGTGCAACCCGCCCCGACCAGCAGCGCCGTGGCCGCCGCCGCAATGCGCAGGGGAAGGTTAGGACTCTCGTGGACGGGCGTGATCGTTGACTCGAGCAGCGGGTTGTGGTGGTCGAACTTCCCGCGCAAGGTCAGCGTGAACAGGAAGGCAAGCGATGGCACCAGAACCACGGCGCCGGCGACCACCGCGATCACGACGGCGACGAGCGTCTCGTGGCCGGCCGCAGCTTGGCTGACCGTCAGGCCTGGCAGCAGATACGGCCGCTGAGCCACCGCCCAGCCGNNAGCTCGTAACGTCGCGTCACGACGAGCATCAGGGTGGCGGCGCCGGCGAGGCCGGAGACCACCAATGCGGCGATGCCTCCACCGTGGGTCAAGCCATGCCAGAGCCTGTGTGCATCGGCGTGTACGACGATCAGGCCGACGAGCGCCAGCACTCCCGCACCGGCGCCGGCCGCGATCGCCCTGACGCGAAAGGCTTCAACGAGTGAGGCTGGTCCGGTTCGCTGCGCGTCGGCAGTGAGATACACGGACGCCAGGTACCAGGCGGTAGTAACGCTCAGCACGCCGATCACAAGCCCGGTGGGGTTGGCCCAGCTGGTCAGCAGGTTCCCGGCCGCGTTTCCGACCGGAACATGGCCGGACGCGATCCCGCCCACCGCCGTCCCGAGCGCGAAGGGTGTCAGCACCGACGACAGTCCAAATACGCGCTCGATCCTGAGCGCGAGTTCCCCGTCCTGCGCCTGGGCTCGCAACGCGTAGGCGGTACCGCGTAAGACGATCCCGATCAGCGCGAGCCCGAACGGTATGGCGAGCGTCGACGCGATCGACGAAAGTGCCGTCGGGTACGCGGTCCAGGAGACCACGACGATAAATATCAGCCAGACGTGGTTTGCCTCCCAGACCGGCCCCATCGAGTGCCGGGCGTGGTCACGTAGGTCGTTGTCGTCGCGCTTGGAAAAGAGGATCCAGATGCCTGCGCCGAAGTCAGCCCCGGCCAACACGGCGTAGGCGATCAGCCCCGCAATGATGAAGAACAGCGGCAGGTGCTCAAGCATTGGCCAGCTCACGGACGCTCTCAGGCAGCGGGATCAAAGCAAGCCGGCGCAGTACCCAGGCGACGGCCGCGGCGAGGGCGATGTAGACCAGCACCAGGGTGCCGTAGCCGATCGGGATGCCCTTCGCACCGGTCACGGCCTGCGAGGTCCGCATCACGTCGTAAACGACCCATGGTTGTCGTCCGACCTCGGTTGTGATCCATCCGGCAACGGCCGCGACCAGAGCCAACGGCCCTGTCAACACGATCGCCCGGTAGAACCAGCGCGAGCGGGGGAGCCGGTGCAAACGCAGGCGCACGAAGATGTACCCCACGGCCAGCAGGGCGAACAGCGTGCCGATGCCGACCATCGTCTGGAATGAGAAGCGTTCGACATTCACGGGCGGGCGGTCGTTCGCTGGCACGCTGTCGAGACCCTTGATCTCGCCGTTCCAGCTGTGGTCGGCCAGCAGCGAGAGCATGTGGGGGATCGCGATCCCGTACTTCACGCGACCGTCCTCATAGAACCCGAGCAGATGCTCCGGTGCGCCCCTGGTGGTGTGCGCCAGGCCCTCCATCGCGGCGAGCTTGACCGGTTGGTTCACAGCCACCACCCGCGCAGCCCAGTCCCCGACGACCACCTCAACCGGGGAGACGAGCGCCGCGACTGCCAAGGAGATCGCAAACGCGGCGCGCTCGTAGCGCCCAAAGCGGCCGCGCAGGAAGCAGACGGCGTACCAGCCGGCGACTAGGAAGCCGACGACGATGTACGCCGCCAGATACATGTGCACGAGCTCCTGCCAGAGGAACGAGTTGCCGAACAGCGCTGTCCACGGGTGAACGTCGATCGCCTTGCCGTGGCTCATGCGGAAGCCGCGCGGATGGTTCATCCAGGCGTTGACCGCGATCACGAAGGTCGAGCCGGTGATGCCGGCGATCACCACCGGCACGCCCGACATCAGGTGAGCTCGCGGTTTCAGACGATCCCAGCCATAGACATAGATCGCGATGAAGATCGCTTCCACGAAGAATGAGAAGCCCTCAAGCGCAAATCCGAGGCCGAAGACGCTGCCGAACGTTCCGACGAAGTTCGGCCAGAGGATCCCGAACTCGAAGCTGAGGATCGTGCCGGTCACCACTCCCACCGCAAAGAGCGTCAGCATCACCTTCGACCAGCGTTGCGCGAGCGTTCGGTAAACCTCGTCACCGGTGCGCAGATAGCGCCACTCCGCGAACAGCACGAGTGAGGGAAATGCGATCCCGAAGCAGATCAGCGGTAGGTGCACGGTCAGCGACAACGCCTGCATCTGGCGCGCCTGATCGAGGTATTGCTGGGCGTGTGTCAAGGAGTCGAGCGGTGAGGGGAGTCCGCTACGGCGAAGCTTGACACGGACACGAAATCGGGGCGCCAGGCGTCGCTCGCGCCGCTGCGCGGCGCGTCCAACCTACTACCGGTCCGTGAGATCGGCGTTGCATGCTCCGCTGAACCTCAATAATTGGAGGAATGCCGTCGCCGCCGAACTTGAGTGAAGCCGAGCTCGAGGCGATCAAGGACCCCGCCGCGTTGCTTGAGCGTGCCTGGGCCCTTGAGCCGCTAAGTCGCTATGCCGAGCGCGACGTGACGCTCGACAGACTGGAAACGGTGCTGGGTGGCGGTCTCACCGCGCCGCCACCATCGGGGCGTGATTGGCGCCTTGAACTGCTGGCCGAGCGCGCGATCGATCTCGGTCGACGCAAGTATCTCGACGAAGCGCACCGGCTCGTCGAGTGTGTCCTGCAGGAGGCTGACGAGAGCCACGAAATTGCGCTCGGACGCGCGATGCTCGCGAGCGGCCAGGCGTTCGCGTGGGTCGGCACCGACGAGTCGATCCGCCAGTCGCATCTGGCGTTTGCCGAGGCGGCAGAGCGGTTCGCGGCGCTCGGTCACCGTGACTGGGAGGGGTCCGCACTGTTGCGGCGCGGCTACTCCACCTGCTACCAGGCGGGCGATTTTCTCGGAGCCGAGCGCCTGATTGCGAAGGCGCTCGAGACCTACCCAAGCGGCAGTCCACGGCTCGCAGGTGCGCTCACGCCCTACTCGGACGTGCTGATCGACCTCGGCCGCTTTGAGCAGGCCGAGGAGATCCTTGAACAGGCGGAGCTCACGGCCCGCGCCGACATGAAAGAAAAGATATCTGCCGACATTTCGTCCGCCAGGGCCCAGATCGCTGCCGGCCGTGGCGACGCTAGGGCGGCTGAGCGGCTGCTGCGGGAGGCCATTCGTGAGGCCGCTGGAGAGGCTTGGTTTGAAACGCACATAGGCCTGTCTCTGTTGTGCGAGGCTGCCGAAGTGCTTGACCGCCTCGGCCTGCGTGAGCAGGCCAGCGCATACTTCGAGCAGGCGCGCGAGCGTGCCGGAGACGCCGTTGAGGAGGTGCTCCAGACCAAGGCCGTGCTGCAGGCGCGCTCAGGCAATCCGGAGGACGCGCTCGAGAGTCTTCAGGAGGTGGTGCGTGGTGACTGGCTCGAGAAGCGCGTGATCTGGCGCCATTACCTGCTGACGGCTTGGGCGACCTTTCGAGCGGGCCGCAGCGGCGCCGGTGAGCTGGCCGCGCGTGCACTGGAGCAGGCCCGTCAGTGCGGCACGGTTGAGATCGCGGTTGCAGGTGAGCGCCAGGTTGTGGCGGCGCTGGCACCGGCCGCCGAGCGTGCCGGCTCAGCGCCTGCCCGTGAGCTGCTGCTAGACGGCCGGCCGCTGCTCGTGCGTCTGTTCGGCTCGCCTGTGGTCGAGACCGCCGACGGAACCGAGCTCCAGCTGCCGCCCGGTAAACCCGGAGAGTTGGTGCGGTTGCTTGCCCTTCATGAACTCGGCCTGCCAGTCGAGGTGGTGCTAGAGGAGTTCTTCCCGGACGTTTCGCCATCGGTCGCACGCGCCCGACTGCGGCAGGTGCTGACGCGTCTGCGGTCGGCCGCAGGCGACGTGCTGGTTCGGGACGGCGAAACTCTGCGGCTGCTGCCGGCGTGGGTCGATGTCCGGGAGTTCCTTGCGGTCAGCAGGCGGGTGCGTGGTGTCCCGACGCCCCGGGCGGTGCAGCTCGCCTACGCCGCCCTGGCCCTGCATGACGGCCCGCTGCTGCCGTCGGATCCCTACGCCGGCTGGGCGCAGGGAATCCGTGACGAGGTCAGATATCGCCACCTC
This sequence comes from Solirubrobacterales bacterium, assembly GCA_003137075.1. Taxonomy (GTDB): domain Bacteria; phylum Actinomycetota; class Thermoleophilia; order Solirubrobacterales; family Solirubrobacteraceae; genus Palsa-465. The sequence continues at coordinate 12,431 of PLES01000136.1, read as the reverse complement.
GAACTGCTTGACCTGGTCGCGTCCGATGCCGCCGCACGCGGCTCACACCAGGAGGCACTGACGGCGCTTGAGGCGGCCGCCAAAGAGGATCCTGACGACGAGGACCGCCAGGCTGAGATTGACAATCACCTGCACGCCTTGCGCCGGACCCGCTCGCCGGGCCGGTTAGCGCGCGGCGCCTAGCTCGCTCGATGTTCGATCCGGCAAGACTGCGGGAGCCGATTGTGCAGGCGCCGATGGCTGGCGGTCCGTCGACGCCCGCTCTGGCGATCGCCGTCTGCGAGGCTGGCGGGCTCGGCTTTCTGGCGGCCGGTTACAAGAGCCCAAAGGCGGTGCGCGAGGAGATCACGGCGGTGCGCTCCGCCACGGATCAGGCGTTCGGGGTGAACCTCTTCGTACCCACCCCAGTGCCCGCCGAGCCGGGGTCGCTGAGCTCTTACCTGCGCGAGCTTGGGGCGGATGCGGCTCGCCTCGGCGTCGAGCTGGGGGAGGCGCGCCATGAAGACGACGCCTGGCAGGACAAACTCGAGCTCCTGTACGAGCAGCGTGTGGCGGTCGCCTCCTTCACGTTCGGTTGTCCAGGCGTCGAGGTCATCGCTCGGTTGCACGCGGTTGGCACCGCGGTCTGGATCACGGTAACCGACGCCGCTGAGGCGCTGGTCGCGCAGGCCGCGGGTGCTGACGCGCTCGTCGTGCAGGGAAGCGAAGCCGGGGGCCATCGTGGCGGCTTCAGCGATGATGACGACGCCGGTGGTTCGGCAGTGCTGGCGCTGCTGCGCCTCGTGCGGCGCGCCGTCAAGCTCCCGCTGATCGCAGCGGGAGCGATCGCCGATGGGGCGGCGCTCGCAGCGGTGCTGTGCGCCGGGGCCACAGCTGGTCAGGTCGGCACCGCCCTGATGCTGGCGTCCGAGGCCGGGACCAACGAAGCGCAGCGGGCACTGCTGTCACAACCGGTGCCCACCTGTCTGACCAGGGCGTTCACGGGCCGTCTGGCGCGGGGGCTGGTGAACCGTTTTCTGTTGGAGCACACGGCGACCGCACCCAGCGCGTACCCCGAGATCCATCACGCCACCAGTCCCATACGGGCTGAGGCCCGTCGCCGAGGCGACGCCGATGCTTTCAACCTCTGGGCCGGCGAGGCCCACGAACTGGCTGAAGCACGTGCGGCGGCGGAGATCATTCTCACGATGGGCGCAGGAGCGCGCCAGGCGCTCGCCGAAGTAAGCGCTCGCCTGAGTTCCGCAAGCGCCTGAAGGCCGGCACGACGCGGGCCGGCGCGACGCGGTCGCGTAGCCGCACCGCGCGAGTAAGTAGTACGGTCGTCCCTTCAATGCGCTACTTTTGTGCGCACTGACCTCGCAAACGCAGCAGCACTCGGACCGGAGGGACGATAGTGGGAAGGCCGGTTGATCATCGCAGGCGAGCCGAGCTGCTTGACGCAGTGGTGGACTACGCGACCGAGCACCAGTTCTCAGAGCTGACCTGGCGGCCGCTGGCTGCGGCGCTCGGGGTGTCGACCACGACGCTTGTGCACCGCTTTGGCAGCAAAGAGCAGATGCTTGAGGCGATCTTTGCCCGGCTTGGCGAGCGCACGCTCGTGACGATCGATGCGGAAGCTGACCTCGCTACCGCGGCCCGCGCTATCTGGGAACAGAACTCTGACCCTGGCCGGGCCGCCGAGTTCGGGCTGTTCTTCGCTGTCTACGGTCAGGCTCTGCAGGCACCGGAGCTGTTCGCGGCCTTCCGTGACCACGTAGTTGCGGACGCGGTCGATGCGCTCACCGAGGCACAAGGGCCGGATATCGCCCGCGAGACCGCTGTGAGCACCGCCACGCTGGTCGTCGCGATCCTTCGCGGGCTTCTGCTTGACCTGCTGGCCACCGGTGACCGAGCCCGGGTAGATGCCGCTGCAGAGGCGTTTCTGGCGTCGCTCGAACAGCCCTGATCGGCCGACCGGGGGCGCTCTTCGGTTGCGTGAGTAAGGTCTGACCGATGAGTCGAGCCCTCAGCCTGACACTCGCCGTGGCAGTTTTTTGCGCGTCGGTGGCTGCCCAAACTCCCAGTTCAGCGCTGGCCGCCGCACCCCAAGGCAGCCTGACGAAGGTTGAGTACCAGCATCTCAGAGAATGGCTCGCAGACCTCAAGCTCTCTGACAAGAAGTCCAGCCTGCAAGACGAGGTCAACGGCTGTAAGGCGCTCGGGACCTCAACACCGTTGCTGCGGCAGATGCGTGCCACCTGCGCCGCTGACACCACCGCCGCAACTGACCTGATCACGCTCTACTTCGCGCAGCAGGCGTGCGCAAAGGCTGTGACCAACACGACTACGTCGGCCACCACCACGCCTACTACCACCGGGACCACCACAACAACAACGACCACCACCATGGGGACGACGGCAACGCCGACGGTCAGCGGCCTCAGCAGTACGCAACTTGCGGTGTACGTGTGCCTCGCGCCCGTCTACCAATACGTAAGCCTGCACGCTGCGACCATCTACGCGCAGGACGCCTTGGCGCGTAAGGTCGCCGCTGGGCGTGGACTGACCGGCGTCTGCCTGAACACCTTGGTGGCCAGCACCAAGCAGCTCAAGGATGACAGCGAGATGGCGGCGGCTGAGAAGCGGGTTGTTGCGGACGACGCGCTGCTCGTCAAGTTCCAGCGCGGTACTCTGCCGGCCAGTGCCGTGAAGGGCGGCGCGATCACAACTGATCTGCGCGACTACGCCCGCGCGCTAAGCCGCGAAGCCGGTGTGGATTCCACCCCGGAGAAGCTCTCGAGCTGTCCGCACGCATGAATCCGGTGAAACACACAATCGGGATGTCGCTGATGATCGCGCTGGTATCCGGTGCGCTCGCGGTGGCGGGGCCGGCAGCGGCGGTCGCGAAGACTCCGCACGCCACGCTGACCCACACGGAGTACCGGCTTCTCGGTAAGACGCTCGTAGGCATCAAGCAGGCGGTGTTCGGTAAGACCCTCGATCTCACGCTTGGTTACGCGTCCTGTCGGGCCGATGGCAGCTCTTCGCCGCTGATGCGAAGCGAACGCTCCGCTTGCGGGAACGAAGTCGCCCTGTTTGAGCAGCTCGAGCAGGTGGAGGTGACGGAGATCCGTTGCCATGCGCGCTATCTGACCGCGACCACGACCACCACGCCGACTCCGACCACCACAAGCACTGTGACGACGGGCACGACAACCACCGGCACCACAACAACCGGCACCACAACAACCGGGACGACAACAAGCGGGACGACAACCACGGGCACCACCACGACCGGAACCACGACGACAACCGTTGACGGCTACAACATCGTGCAGCTCCGGCTGGTCGCGTGTCTGAGCCCCAGCTACCAGCGAGTCACCCACGACATTCAGACCGTCTACACATCGTCCGCGTTGAACCACGAGCGCGCCGTCGCGCGCGGGTTCACAGGCACCTGTTTGGCCACGCTCGCCGGCCCCGCCAAGCTGATCGCCGATGAGCGGCGGTTCGCGGGCGCCGGCAAGGAGATCGCCGCGGACTTCGCCTCGCTCAGTCAGCTCGCCGATGGCCAGTCACCCAAGCGTGTAATTCTCGACGCGCAGCTGACGAGTGACGGGCTCGCGTTCGAGCTTGCCGCCACTGCGTACACAGCTGACATGACGCCGATCGAGAAACTCGCAAGCTGCGCCCACGAGTAGTCGTCACGACCGTGCAGCGGCTCGATGGTCGCTGCTTCACACCTCTCGCCGCGCCAATGAATAGGCTGTGCTGATGAGCGAATCCCCGATCCCGGCGTTTCTGGCTGCGATGGCGACGCCGGATCCCGATGCGGCGCTTTCGTTGTTCGGGCCGGACGCGACGCTCGGTACCGCGTTTGGTGTCGAGGCAACCGGGCTCGAGAACGTGAAAACGGAGCTCGGGAAGTATTTCGCCGAGCTGCGCTCAGCGGATCACCACGTCAGAGCGGAGTGGCACCCGGAGCCAGGCGTCTGGATCGCCGAACTGTCGGTTACCTACGAGCTGACTGATTTCAGCAAGCGCGGTCCCTACCGGCGCGCGATCATCGTCCGAGCAGGCGACGACGGGATTCACGAGCTGCGGATCTTTGGCGCGCACGAGCTGCGGCTCTCAGAGAGCGGGCTCACCTACAAGGATGTACGCGGCCCTCACGGCTGGCTGCCGACGCTCTGAGCCGCGCGGCCGGTCAGCTGTCCTGGCGCCGCGGCCCGCGCCCGGCGGGCTGACGCGGGGATTCAAGCCGCACGAGCGCCGGAATCTCGCGCGATGCGGGCGCAGCCGCGCTGAGTTGAACGGCACTGCCGTAGTGAGTGACCTCAATCGGCTCGCCCGCAATGATCCGGTAGGTCGCCCGGCCATGCTCGATCTCGACGCCGAGCGTCGAACCGCGGAAGCAAAGCCGGAAAGCGATGCGTGTGAGCTCGTCCGGTAGTTGCGGTTTGAAGCTGAGGCGGTCCCCGTCCTCGCGCATGCCGCCGAAACCGGCGACCGCGGCTGTCCAGGCGCCCGCGAGCGAGGCGATGTGCAGGCCGTCACGAACGTTGTGCTCGAGGTCGTCGAGATCCATCAGCGCTGCTTCGCGGTAGTACGCGTAGGCGAGTCCGAGATACCCAACGTCCGCCGCAACCACCGCTTGAGTACAGGCCGATAGTGACGAGTCACGCACAGTGAGCGGTTCGTAGTAGTCGAAGTTCGCGCGTCTCTGAGCTTGCGTGAACGACTCCCCGCAGCGGTGCAACGCCAGCACAAGGTCAGCCTGCTTCACCACCTGCTTGCGGTAGAGATCGAAGTACGGAAAGTGCAACAGCAGCGGGTACTGATCGGGCGTTGTCCCCTCGAAGTCCCAGACTTCGTGGTCTGTGAAGCCCTCCGCCTGGGGGTGCACGGCGCGAAGTTCGTCGTACGGGATCACGATGCTCGACGCCGCGTCGCGCCAATCGCCGATCTCCTCCTGATCGACCCCGAGCGCAAAGGCCGCCTCGGGATGGTGCTCGACTGCTTCGGCCGCGGCCCGCAGGTTGCGCTGCGCCATCAGATTCGTGTAGACGTTGTTGTCGGCGACCGCGCTGTATTCATCCGGTCCGGTGACACCATCGATGCGGAAGCCGCCCTGGGCATCGCGGTGCCCGAGAGAACGCCAGAGTCGCGCGGTCTCGATCAGCAGCTCGAGCCCGATCTCCCGCTCGAACTCGTCGTTGCCGCAGACCCTGTGGTGCCGGATCACGGCGTCGGCGATGTCGGCGTTGATGTGAAACGCAGCGGTCCCGGCAGGCCAGTATCCGGAGCACTCCTCGCCGTGAATCGTTCTCCATGGGAACGCGGCACCGGCGAGACGCAGCTGTTGCGCGCGGGCCTTGGCCAAGTCGAGCGTCGCGTGCCGCCAGCGCAGCGCATCGGCTGCGGCGTCGGGCAGCGTGTACGTCAGCACCGGAAGCACGAACGCTTCGCTATCCCAGAATGCATGTCCGTCGTAGCCCGGCCCCGTGAGCCCCTTGGCCGCGATCGCGCGCTGCTCCGCTCGCGCTCCGGCCTGCAGTACGTGGAAGAGTCCGAAGCGGGTCGCCTGCTGCAGCTCGAGGTCGCCATCGACCTCAACATCGGCGCGCTCCCAGAAAGCGTCGAGGAACTCCTTCTGAGCCGCCAAGAGGCCCTCCCAACCGGTCGCGCCGGCTTCCGTGAGCGCCGCTGACACCTGGTCCTGCAGGGCCGGGGTGGAGCGGACTTCCGACCAGCCATATGCGACGTACTTGACGATGCGCAACTTCTCACCCGGCGCGATCGTCGCCGACACGGTGAGGCGTGCGAGGTCCGTGAACGCCTCAATCGAGGTCTCGGTCTGCCCTGGACCGTCGACCTCGTGGCGCATCGCGGCGGCGACCCGATAGCCACTGCCGGCGGTGCTGTGGATCAGCACCGCGCGCGTGTCCACGGCCTCCTTAAGCTCCTGCTTCAGTTGCGCCGCGACATGACCAGCCCGCGGGTCGGCCCCGGCTCCCGGAAGTTCCTCGTTCGCGATCAGCTCAGACTGCACCACGACGTGGACCTCGTCCTCGATCGCCTCGACCTCATAGGCGATGGCGGCGATCGCACGCTGCGCGAACGATACGAGTCGTGTTGAACGAACCCGCACACACTGCCCCGAAGGCGAGGTCCAGTCGACAACCCGGCGCAGCACACCCTCGCGCATGTCGAGAACTCGCTCGTGGCTGCGGACCGTGCCGTAGCGCACGTCAAACGGAGAATCGCCGACGAGCAGCCGCATGATCTTGCCATTCGTGACGTTGACGATCGCCTGGCCCTGCTCGGGGTCGCCGTAGCCGGCCTCGGCGTAGGGCAGTGGCCGTGAATCCCAGAAGCCCGCGAGATAGCTACCCGGCAACCCGTAGGGCTCGCCCTCGTCGAGGTTCCCACGCAGCCCGATATGGCCGTTGGAGAGCGCGAAAACAGACTCGGCCTGCGGAAGCCGCTCAAGGTCGAGCTCGGTCTCGCGCACTGACCATGGTTCGGCCGTGAAGCCGCCCTGCCGGATCACTGTTCGAGCAACTCCGCGAGGTCATCCACGACGATGTCGGCGCCGTGCGTCTTGAGCGCGTCGCCCTGGCCGACGCGGTCGACGCCGACGACGAAGCCGAAGTGGCCCGCGTGACCGGCCTCGACGCCCGCCAGTGCGTCTTCAAACACAGCAGCGCTGGATGGCTCTACGCCGAGCGCCTTGGCGCCTGCCAGGAAGGTGTCTGGTGCCGGCTTGCCGCGCAGTTGATCGCGCTCGGCGACAACGCCGTCGACGATCGTCTCGAAGAGGTCGTCGATCCCGGCGGCCTTGAGCACGTCGCGGCAGTTGGCGCTCGAGGAAACAACTGCGCGCGGCAAGCCGGCGTCACGCGCGGCCCGCACGTAGCGGACCGAACCCTCGTAGGGCTCGACGCCGTGATCGTGAATCAGCTTGAGCACGCGCTCGTTCTTGTTGTTGCCGACGCCGTGAACCGTCTGCGCTTGCGGCGGATCGTTGCTCGCTCCCTCAGGCAACTCGATCCCACGCGAGCTCAGGAACGAGCGCACACCGTCCTCGCGCGGCTTCCCGTCGACGTATTCGTCGTAGTCGGCGACCTCGTCAAACGGCACAAACCCGCTGTCAGAGTCCTGCGCCCGCTGGCGCAGGAACTCATCGAAGGTCTGCTTCCACGCCGCGGCATGGACTTTCGCGGTCTGTGTGAGCACGCCGTCGAGGTCGAACAGCAGCGCCTGGATGTTGCCGGGCAGGCCGAGCACGTGCGCCATTCTCACGCATCGCCAGCGTCAATGACACCGGTCGGGGTGAGATTGGTGATTAGCTGAAGCTCGTGCCCAACAGCGACGCAGACATCCGCAGTCGCATTGAGCAGCACTGGCAGGCGTCTGAGCGGGGGGAGATCGAGGCTGAGCACGCGATCTACGCTGAGGACGCGATCCTCGATTACCCGCAATCCGGCGAGCGCTTCAGGGGCCGCGCCCGTATCCAGGCTCAGCGCGGCGGACACCCAGCCGATCGCCACTTCACGGTGAGGCGGATCCAGGGCAGCGGCTCACTGTGGGTCAGCGAGTGCGTGATCACCTATGACGGAGTCGCGACCAATTCGGTCAGCCTGATGGAGTTCAGCGACGGTCTTGTGTCGCACGAGACCCAGTACTTCGCGGACTCATTTCCTGCGGCGCCCGGGCGCGCCGCGCTGGCTGAACGCATCCCGCCGGCCGCCGAGCCGGAGGTCTGAACCTTCCTCAGAGCGGCTCGCCATCGGAACAGTTGAGGCAGTTGCGACGGATTTTCGCGGCCCTCTGGATCTGAACCTTCAGAACCAGGGCTTACGCACCGAGCGCACGGCCCGCAACTTCGGAGGGTGAGATGTCACTCGAAGGAAAGTCGATTCTGGTCACAGGGGCGAACCGCGGTATCGGAAAGGCGCTTGTTGATGAGGCGCTTGCACGCGGAGCCAAGCGCGTCTGGGCGGGAGCACGCCAGCCGTTCACACACGCTGACCCGCGTGTCAGCGCCTTGATTCTTGACCTGACGAGTCCAACCGAGGTCGCGGCCGCTGCGGCCGCGGTCGACTCGCTCGACATCGTCGTCAACAACGCCGGGGTGGCGCTGTTCGACAACCTCACTGAGCGCGCCGCGCTTGAAGAGAGCCTCACGGTCAATCTCTTCGGCACCTATGACGTCACGCAGGCGTTCCTGCCGCTGCTGATCGAGTCGCGCGGAGCGATCGTCAACGTCGCCTCGCTCGCCGCCTTGGCGGCTGTCCCGGTGATGCCGGCGTACTCAGTTTCGAAGGCGGCGATCTTCTCGCTGTCTCAGGCGCTTAGGGCACTGCTGGCGAGCCGTGGCGTGAGCGTGCACGCGGTGCTGCTCGGTCCGGTCGACACTGACATGACTCGTGGCCTGGAGATTCCCAAGGCTTCCCCCGAAGCCGTAGCGAGGGGGATCTTTGAGGGCGTTGCTTGCGGTCAGGAGGAGATCTTTCCGGATCCGATGTCGGCGACGCTCGCAGAGGCCTGGCGCCGTGGTCCAGTGAAGGAGCTCGAGCAGATGAACGCAGGGCTGCTGCCAGACCAGCCGGTCGCGGCATGAGCACTCACAAGGTTGCAACCAGAGACGAGTGGACGCGGGCCTGCGAGCAGCTGCTGGTCAAAGAGCGAGAGCACACGAGGCGCGGCGACGAGCTGGCGGCGCAGCGGCGTGCGCTGCCGCGGGTGAGGATCGAGAAGCAGTACCGCTTTGACACCGACGACGGTGTCCGCACGCTCGCGGAGCTCTTTGATGGCCGCAGCCAGCTGCTCGTCTACCACTTCATGTTCGGCCCGGGCTACGAGTCGGGATGCCCAACCAACTCTTCGATCGCTGATGCAATCGACGGTCTCGTCCCGCACCTGAACGCTTGTGACGCGACGATCGTGCTGGTCTCCGGCGCCCCTATCGAGCAGCTCCAGAGATATAAGCGGCGCATGGGGTGGACGGTCCCTTGGGTGTCGTGCGCCAACGGCTCGTTCAATCATGAGATCGGGTTCTCGGGCACCGAGGCAGAGACGCGGGCGTGGGTCACCCCGATCGTCGCTGAGCTGCCGGCCGTTGCCTCTCGCAATGCTCGCGAGACCGGGACCGATCTGGCTCAATATCTGGCCGAGGGCTTCGGATTCACCGCCTTCGTGCTCGAAGGCGCGTCCGTCTACCAGACCTACGCCACCACAGCTCGGGGGGTCGAGTTCCTGATGAGTTACTACGCGGTGCTGGATCGAGCACCGAAGGGCCGTGATGAGGGTTCCGCGTTCCAGATGTGGATCCGCCGTCATGACGAATACGAAACGGCGCGCTGACCGGAGCTACCTAGAACCGATGGCGGATGGCAGGCCGAAGCGTGCGAACGCCTCCGGGGTGACAAAGGCGGTGATCTCTTCGATCTCTGCCCCCCGGAGGCGCAGCACGTAGAGGCAGTAGGGCGTGAACCGCTGGCTGCGCTCGTCCCACAGATACCCCGCCACGGCGGGTTGGCCGTTCGCGGACGTCGGTGCCATCCGCCAGCGCTTGGCCGCAGAGAGCGCATGCCCCCGCAGGAAGACCGCGATGTCTGAGCGGCCGCGATACCAGCTTGGCAGCGGCGGCATCGTCAAATGCGCCTCCTGCGCGAGCATCGAAATTACGGCGTCAACGTCGTTACGCTCCCACGCAGCCACGAAGCGGCCGACGAGCTCGCTGAGTTCGCTGTCGCCGAGCTGTCGCAGCGTCGCCTGCTCTGTCCGGCTGGGAAGCCGCTCGTCGACGGTCTTGTGAGCTCGCTGCAGGGCGCTGTCAACCGAGACCGGGCTCGTCTCCAGGATCTCCGCAGTCTCCTTCGCCGAGAAGCCGAGCACATCACGCAGGACGAGTACTGCCCGCTGACGTGGGGGGAGATGCTGTAGCGCTGCGATGAAAGCCAGTTCGATCGCTTCGTGCCGTTCATAGCGAGCGTGTGGACCTGACGGGTCTTCGAGGCCCAGTTGCAGGTCGGGATAGGGCTCGACCCACAGCTGCTCGCTCACGGGGTCGCCGGGGTACCCGTGCGGGTCGGCCGCGGGTGCATAGTCGATCGGCAGGATCCGCTTCGGCCGTCGTTCGATCAAACGCAGGCAGGTGTTGGTCGCGATCCGATACATCCAGGCTCGCAATGCGGTCTCCTGCTCGAGGCGCTGTAGCCCGCGCCAGGCACGCAGCAGCGTCTCCTGCATCGCGTCGTCTGCGTCGGCGTGCGAGCCCAGGATGCGATAACAGTGGGCATGCAGCTGGGCGCGGTAAGGATCGACGAGTCGCCCGAAGGCTTCAGGGTCATCGTTTTGCGCCGCGCTCAAGAACGCTTGTTTGCTCGCTCGAAGCGTCGGCGCGGGCTCTGTTGTGTCGCGGTCGGCGGTCATCGCTTTGGCTGCCATAAGGCGAGTTCGCCGCCGGCGGCAGTGGCTACCACGCTACGCCATCCGGCTGGTCCCTCGCGCGGCCCCAGCAGGACACGCGCACCGAGCCGCTCGGCATGCTCGGTCTGTTGGTAGATGTCGTCGACCTCGACGTAGGGCAGCCAGAGCGAGTGCGTTGTGCCGCACTCGACGATGCCGCCGTCGAGGCTGGCACCGAGCCAAACCGCGAGGTAGGGACCGGCTGCCGTCTCGATCCGCTCGGTGCGCCAGCAGAGCAGGCTTCTGTAGAAGGCCTGCGCCGCTTGTGCATCGCCGGTGTGGAGTTCCAGGTGCACGAGCGGGCGGGCGTGCGAGTAGTCGCCGTTCACACCGGTACTGATCCGTGTGACTCATGAAATCCATCGGTGAGGCGTGGCTGTGGCACTGATCACCGGACCGGCTGCGGTCAGCTAGTGATCTGCACGCCGTGCTGACGCATCAGCAGAACCAGTGGTAATGCGTTGGGCGGGACGTGCCGATAGTGAGCCCGATGCAAGAACACAGACCCATGCCGGAGGGATCACGGCGGATCCTCCTACCCTCCGTCGTAGCTGCATTTTTGCCCTTCGTACTGCTCTGGCTGCCGCCAGACCACTGGCGGCCCGCGCCGCTGATTGGCGCCGGCGTCCTGATGCTCGGCATCGGTGCGGTCGCACTGACTTCTTCGTGGCAGGGTCCGCGTTGGCGTGTGCCAGCACTCGCCTACGGGTACCTGATCGTGATCGCGCTGCTGCGCGCGTCCGGCGGGGCTTCGGGCGTGTCGGCAATGATGTTGTTGCCGGTCTGCTGGGTGGCGCTATACGGCACGCGCCGAGAGCTCTGGTACCTGCTGTGCGGCGTCGCGATTCTGTGTTTGCTGCCGCTGATCGTGGTCGGGGGCCACCACTACCCTTCGAGTGCCTGGCGAATCGGGATCCTGTTCGTGACGCTGTCTGGCATTGTCGGTACCACCGTGCAATCGCTTGTGATTCGTAGTCGCGCTCACGAGCTCGAGCGTGATCGCCTGTTGGCACGGCTTGATGGTCTTGCTCACACCGACGAGCTGACGAGCTTGCCCAACCGCCGCGCCTGGCAGTCAGAGCTCGACCGCAGCCTGGCGCGGGCGCACAGGACTGGCGAGCAACTGAGCGTCGCGGTGATCGACATAGACAGCTTCAAAGCCGTCAACGACAAGCACGGACACCTGGCCGGAGATGCGCTGCTGGTCGAGGCAGCTCGCGCCTGGAGCGAGGTCCTGCGGCCCGAGGACATGCTCGCGCGAGTCGGCGGAGACGAGTTTGCATTGTTGATGCTCGGCTGCCCACAGTCCGAGGCAGACTTGGTTGTTCAGCGCTTGCGCAGCGGAATGCCGAGCCCCTACTCATGCTCGATCGGCCTCGCGACCTGGGACCGCACCGAACTCGCAGACGGCCTCATGCACCGTGCTGACAACGCCCTTTACGAGATCAAGCGCATGCGCCGTGGTCTACCGCCAACGAGCTCGAACGACGCCGGCGACCCTGGCCAGTACGCGCACCTGATGCCGCTAACGCTCAGCTACGGCACCTGACGCGGGCGAGCGGCGCCTCAGGCGCCGCCGTCAGGCGGGTGTCGCGGCCTCACAGAGCAGGGCCACGGTCCGTCCTGGATCATCCTGCTGGAAAGCTGGCACGGCGGTCCCAAGGCGCTCTTGGGACCGCCGTGACTCAACCCTGAGCCAGTCCTAGATCGCTTAGCCCGCGACGGCGGCAGCCGGCGCGCAGATCGCCGTCGTCGTCACGGTGCCAGTCGCGCCGTCACCGACATAATCGGCCGTCCAACCCGCTGTTCCGGACGGGTAGGAGTCGTTCATGTAGGAGTTCCCCTCGTTGGAGAGGCTCCCGCCGCCACCGATCACATAGGTTCCAGCCGGACAGCTGGCAGTAACCGGAACGACGGCGTTCTGCGCGCCGAGGTTCCCGCTGGCGATCACGTACGTGATCTTAGAGATGGGTGCT
>PLES01000049.1 GCA_003137075.1 Solirubrobacterales bacterium | reverse complement strand
AGAACTGCAATGCGCATGCCAGCCAAGTATCGCCGGTCGCGCCAGGCGACAATTGCGAGTTCCCGTGGTCTGGTTTTCATAAACAAATGCTCCGCCTGATCGGAATCGTCATCTCAATCGGTTTGGCGGACTCGCTGAACCCGACGACGCTTGCCCCTGCGCTGGTGTTGGCCACCGGGGAGGGCCGCAGCGGCCGACACGACGTCAGCCGTTTCCTGATCGGCGTGTTCGGCGTCTACCTACTGGGCGGGCTGCTGATTGCACTGGGCCCCGGCGAGCTCGTGCTTGATCTCGTGCCGAAGCCGAGCCCGCGAACCGGCCAGGTGCTCGAGGTGATCGCAGGCGCGGTGCTGCTCGGAGCCGGCACCCTGCTCTGGCGTCACCGAGCGGCCCTGGCGGAGAAGCAGCTGCTCACGCCGGGAGGTTCGAAGAGTCGACCGAGCCTGATCATCGGCGCGACGATCACCGCGGTGGAGCTGCCGACAGCGTTCCCGTACTTCGCGGCGATCGCCGCTGTCGTCGGTTCTGATCAGCCGATCCACAACCAGATCCTGCTGCTGGTGATCTACAACGTCTGCTTTGTCGCGCCGATCCTCGGGATCTACGCGACCCTGGTCTTTGCCGGGGAGCGCGCCGACGCCTATCTCGCCCGCGCGCGGAGCGTCTTGCAGGCACACTGGCCGCTGTTACTCGCGGTCATGGCCTTGATCGCGGGCTTGTTCACGATCTGGCTGGGCGCGACCGGGATCGTCAGCCACACCCACGGCGGGGCCGGCAAGCTCGCCAAGAAGCTGCACAACCTGCTGCCCCACTAGCGGTTGGCCGCGCGCGGACCCGTTTCTACCGCTCCGGCCCGCCGGCCCCGGCCGGAAAGTAGGGCTCGCCCGTCTCCTCCTGATCGGCCGCGATCAGCGCCGCCAGTTCGTCAACCGCATTGCGCAGGTCCGCGGCAAGCGCCCCCGGGCGCTTGCGAGCGAAGAGCTCGACCAGCTGAGTTGAGTACCAGAGCTGCTGCTGGGCGGTCTTCTCGGTGAAGCGCTCCCAAATCCCATGTCCCTCGTAGCGGTAGTCGCGCACGATCGAGCGGGCGTTGTGGAGCTTGTCTGAAAGCGCGACGCGCAGCGTGCCCTCATCTTCACAGGCGTCGAGCTGCTCCAGATAGCGGGCTTTGAGCTCGACCCAGGAAAGCTCCGAGGGGCCATCGAGCGTGTCCGAGAGCAGCTCGACGATCCCGGCTACCCGGGCGCCGAAGTCGCCTTCGATGCGCTTGAGCAATGGCCGTCCGCCTCCGCCCTCGACGGCGTCGTGCAGCAGCGCCGCGATCGCCTCATCCTCGTCACCGCCGTCCTCAATGACGAGCCCGGTGACAACCAGCAGATGTGAGAGAAAGGGCATGCCGGTACCCGACCGCCGCTCGCCCCCCTGTAACTCCTGGGCCAGCGCGACAGCCTCCACAAAGCGACCGGTCAGCTGCGGCGTGCCAGACAAAGCAGTGACTCGTAGGTCATCTCAAAGCTGCCGCCGCCCGCGTCAATTGCGCTCGCGACCCCATCCAGGAGCTGTGTGCGGTCGGCCTCGCTGATCAGGATGTGATCGGAGTGGGTGCTCAACAGGCCCACGTACTCGTCGCGGGTGTAGGTCTCGGTCCAGCGGAAGCTCTGCACCTCAGGATCGACCAGCTCTGGGCTGCGGGCCAACTCCTTGAGCCAGAAGTCGCCGCTGATCAGCGTCGGGCTGTCCACCTCGGCGACCGGGTTGAACGGTCCTGGAAGCACCACCTTGAAGGCCTCCGCCACGCTCTGGTAGGCGGCGGTGAGCCCATCCCGGAGCAGGTTGACCTCCCAGACCGGCCGGTTCCAGAAGGCAGCGAGACCGCCACCTGGCTTCAATGCCCGTGCCGCCAGCACGTAGCCCTGCTCAGGGTCGACCCAATGCCAGGCGGTGCCCGAGTAGATCAGCTGGAAGGAGTGCGGATCGAACTCGAGATGCTCAAAGTCGGTGATCCGCTGATCAACGGTGTTGCCGTCGGTGGCAGCGCGCTCGCTTGCCACCGCCGCCATAGCGGCATCGGGCTCAACCGCGGTGATCGTCAGTCCGCGCGCGCTGAAGAGGCGGGTCGCGATACCAGTGCCGGCGCCGATCTCCAGCGCGGGGTCACCAGCGGCGGCCCCGGCGTAGCTGAGCACGGAGTCGACCAGCTCCGGCGGGTAGCTCGGCCGGTGGCGATCGTAGTCCTCGGCTACAGAGCCAAAGACAAGGCGGCGTTCAACGGCCTCGGACACGCATCGCAGCGTAGTGCTCAGTTGCCAGGGCAGTTGTGAAGAGGGAGATAACGCTATGTAAGCCCTACGCCGTAGCGCCCGACGCGGCCCTCGGCGTACTCGGGCGCGCGACTGCGCAGGATCTCCAACATCGCCTTGGCAGCGGGCGCGAGCCCGGGATCGGCCGCCGTTGCGACGATCACATTGCGCACCGGACTCGAGGGCTCGAGCGCGCGCACGAGGATCCCGGGATGGACCCGGGTAAGCGCCAGCCGCGGGATCAGGGCGACGCCCACGCCTGCCGCGACCAGGCCTTGGATGGTCTCGTAGTCGTCACTCTCGAAGCTCACGTGCGGTTCGAACCCGGCGGCCAGGCACTGCTCGACGACGTAGCGGCCGCAAGCTCCTTTGGCGCTCGTCTGGACCCAGTCCTCGCCGCTCAAATCAGTCAACGTGAGCGCGTGTTTGCGAGCGAGCATGTGATCGACCGGGATCGCGGCGTAGAGCGGATCGTTGAATAGCAGCGTCGCTGAGAGCCCGGCAAAGCGGTCTTCATCACCGATGAAGCCGAATAGCAGGCCAAGGTCGAACTCTCCGGCTCGCAGCCGCGGAGCGATCCCCTCGGGCTCACCCTCGGCGAGCGAGAGCTCAACGTTGGGATGGGCGCGACGAAAGCTGGCAATCGCCTGCGGCAGCAGGGTCGCCCCGGCAGACGGGAACGACGCGACCCGCAGCCTTCCGCCCCGCAAGCCGAGCACCGCCGCAAGGTCATCCTCGGCAGATTGGACCTGAGCGAAGATCGCGTCGGCGTGGTTCAGCAGCGTGGCGCCCGCGGCGGTTGGACGGACACCGCGCCGATCCCGGACCACCAGTGTCGTCCCGGTCTCGGCCTCGAGTCGGGCGATCGCCTGCGAGACCGCTGACTGTGTGTAGTCGAGCGCATCGGCGGCGGCGGAGAAAGAGCCGCGGTCGACGACCTCACTGAGGACACGCAGGCGAGTCAGGTTCAGCATAAGCAAAGCTTATCGAAACTATGACGAGATTCACTGGCGCTGATGCTGTTCACGCGCAAGTATGGACTCAGGGCTTTTCCTACTTGCTGAACGAAACGGAAATTCGGAGGCCAAAANNCGCCGACGGCCGCGATGAGGTCCAGGCACAGGCGCTGCTCGAGCGCGGGACCACCAAGCTCGGCCATGCCGTAGCGCGCGTGATCGTCAACCGCTCGACCAGCGAGGGCCTGAAGCAGCTCGCCGCAGATGAGGGCGCACAACTGATCGTGTTCGGTTCCGACTACCGCACCGCCAGCGGCCGCATCGCACCGCAGAAGTCAACGCAGACGCTGCTCGACGGCGGCCCTGCCGCAATCGCGATCGCCCCCGCCGGGTACGTAGCCCACGAGATCAAGACGATCGGCCTGTTGGCCGGCCTCGATGATCACGCCGCTATCGACACGGCCCACGCCCTGGCAAATCACTTCGGCGCGGAAGTCACCGACAAGAACTACAACGTGGACCTGCTGATCGTCGGCTCGCGCCCCGAGGCGCAGGAGGGCCAGACGCTGATCTCCGCCCAGGCAGAAAACGCGATGATCGGCACCACCGCCCCGGTCCTGGTTGTTGGCCGTGGCGCGATGCTTGCCTTCGGCTCGTCGGTCTACGTCGCCTGAGGACTCGCTTAGACGCGATCCAAGGAGTTGGTTCCCGTCTACCCGGGCGCCCCCTGTGGGGCGCCCGGGACGTTTAACGAGCCGTTGTGCGTTTAATGAACGAGTGCGCACGCTCGTCATCTCGGACCTACACCTGGGCCAGACCGGTGGCGTCAGCGTGCTGACACGGCCACGGCCGCTGGAACGTCTGCTCGAAACCTTGCGGCAATGCGATCGCCTGGTGCTGCTCGGCGACGTGATTGAACTGAGCGAGTCACACAGCTCCTACTCGGTTCCGGTCGCCGAACCGATCCTGCGGGCCTTCGCTGCAGCTCTGCCCGCGGGCGCCGAGATGGTCTTCGTGCCGGGAAACCACGACCATCCGCTGATCAGCGCCTGGTCACGCGCGCAGGGTGAGGCGCTCGAGCGCGAGGCAGTTGTCCCTCATGACGCGAGCCCGCTGCTGGCGGAGGTGGTTGAGTGGCTTGGCGGAGATCAAGTGCAGGTGCGCTACCCAGGTGTCTGGCTGACAGATGACGTCTGGGCGACGCACGGCCACTACATGAACCATTACCTGCGTCCGATCTCCGCATTTGGGTTGCTGCATCCCAAACAGCGTCGGCTACCGGCCGACGCGCGACAGCCCTCCGAGTACGAATACACCGGCAGCTCCGAGGCGAAACCCCACATGCGCGACGGCCTGCCTCCGCAACGCTGGGTCGACCGCGTCATCCCGACCACACTGGCCCCACTGGCCGCCCATATGCTCTCGCGTCAGGTGATCCATCACAGCCTGCCCGCGCTCGCCCACGCCGCGCACGAGCTTGGCGTGCAGGCGCGCTGGGTGATCTTCGGGCACGTGCATCGGCTTGGCCCGCTGCCCCGAGACAAAGCCGCCGCCTGGAGTGGCTTCAACGACGGCCAGAGCCTGCTCAACACCGGCTCTTGGCGCTTTGAGCCGGTCGTAGCACACCACGTGCGCCATCCCCACCCCTATTGGCCAGGCGGAGCGGTGATGATCGACGACGACGGTATCCCAAAGGCACTGGGGCTGCTCGACGACTTGACTGAGGCGGACTTCCGTTAGCCTGCGTCTCCCGATGCCGAAGATCTGGATTTACACGCAAGCGCTGCTGGTGATCTTCATCGTGATCGGGATGGTCATCGCGATCATCCGGCTTTCCTGACCACGCGTCAGGGCTTGATCCCGGCGGGGACCTCGACGGCTAAGCAGCCGTTGTTGTTGTTGTCGTTTCGGTCGTGGGCGTCGTTGTTGTTGTCGTGGTCGTCGGTGTCGTGGTTGTGGTCGGCGTCGTGGTCGTCGTAGTAGTGGCACAGACCGGCGTGGTGCCTGTCTGCTTCCCGCTCTTCGGGGCCGTTGCGGCACTCGGGGTCGCTGTCCCGGTCGGGGTGGTTGCGGTCGGAGTCGTAGAGGTCGGAGTCGTAGTGGTCGTCGTACAGGTTGTCGTCGTGGTGGTGGTTGTGGTCGTGACGGGCGTTGTCGGCGTCAGCGGACCGCCCTTGGCCGTCGCGGCACCGATGTTCAGCAGGCCGTAGCCGTACTTCTGGTTCAGCGTGGCTCCGGATAGATGGCGCGCGGTCGCCTCGAGCCGCGCGAGGATCGCGTCCGGGGTCGGGTGGGCGCCGAGTACGCCACTGGCGATCACCATCGCCGCCGCGGATGAGACGTCCGGCGCAGCCATAGAGGTGCCAAACCAACCGCTCTGAAGCGCGAACGCGTCGACGTTGACCGCCTTCGCGGCAGTCGCCTGGTTGGCGAAGGTCATCTGATAGATGTCCGGCAGGTTGCGCGCCGGATGGCAGTTGGCGGTATGGATCGTGGACGAGTCGTCGCCGCCGCCCGGAGCAACCAGGTCCAATGCCTTGCCGGTGTCCGAGTAGGCGGCCAGGCAGCGATCCTTGGTCGTCGCGCCCACCGCGATTACAGCTGGCGCTGCGGCCGGGAAGTCCACCGAAGTGTTGTAGTCGTTGCCCGCAGAGGCCACCACAACCACGCCCTTAGCGTGGGCGTAGTTGATGGCCGAGATCAGATCCGGGATCTCCCCGGAGGTCGTGCCGGGCGGGAACTCGATGCTGAGGTTGATCACCTGGGCGCCGTGGGCTACGGCGTAGCGAACCCCCTCCGCGATCGTGCTCGAGGTGCCTGCCCCAGTCGCGTCGAGCACGCGCACAGGCATGATCGACGCGTTGTACGCAAGCCCGGTGAGGCCAAAGCCGTTGTTGGTTGCCTCGGCGATCGTCCCCGCGACAAAGGTCCCGTGACCAAGCCGATCGAGCGGGAAGCGGTTGGTACAGACGCCGTCCTTGATCGTGCCCGCGACGAGATCGCAGGGAGCGATGAACTTCGTGCCACCGAAGTCCGGCGAGCGCTTGAAGGTGCCCCAATTGCGGTACGCGACGCCGCTGTCCAGCACGGCGATCACCACCCCCCTAGCGCCTGGCCTGTGGTCGGCGATCAGGTTTCCCCAGGCCCTGGGTGCGTCAATCCCGTCGGGCGCGGTGAAGTTCCACTGGAGTCGCTCCCAGCCGCCGACCCTGCCCGAGCTGCCCGGGTCGTTCGGGATCCACCTACCGGCGGCTTTCGCGATGTAGTTGGGAACCGCGTAGGCAATACCCGGCAGCGCCCGCAAGGCCGATGCCGCCGCCGTGACGCTCTGGCTCGCGGGCAGCTCGAGGATCTGCTCCCCGGGAGCGTCGGAGCCCTGGCCGGACGGCTGCACGTCGATCCCGGTGTGCGAGCGGATATAGGCGACCAAGGCGGTCAACGGCTCCGCTGAGGAGACCACCAGCTGCCTCGGTGCGTAAGGGATCTGACCCGCGCCGGCGCGCGCGCTCTGGCCTGGGCTGAACAGGCCGCCCACGGTCGTTGAGAAGACCCCTGTTACCGCCAACCCTGCCAGCAGCGCCGCACTGAGCGCAAGAGTAAGACGGACGGCCTTAACTGGACCGCCCGTGCCTGCTGGCGCGCGGCCGTGGATTGCGGGATTTGAGGACATGCGAAAAGCGTGCGGCGGGGCAGCACGATCAGTTACTAAGACAACACCTGGAGGGGAAAGTTTCGTCACACGGTACGTCGCCCCGCTCCCGTACGCCTAAAGCCGCGCCGGTCAGACAGACTCTGAGTCGATGAGCGAACACTTCTTCCCCCGCGACGAGTACTTCATGCGCCTCGCGCTGCGCGAAGCCGAACGCGCGCTCGAGCATCACGACGTGCCCGTGGGGGCGGTGATCATCAAGGAAGGCGAGGTGATAGGAACCGGCCACAACGAGCGCGAGCTGCGCAACGATCCGACTGCCCACGCTGAGACTCTCGCCCTGCGCGAAGCCTCACAAGCCCTGGGCACCTGGCGCGTGCTTGAAGCGGTGATGTACGTAACGCTCGAGCCCTGCACTATGTGTGCCGGAGCGATCGTGCTCTCACGGATTCCGCGCGTTGTCTTTGCCGCAAGCGACCCCAAGGCTGGCGCCGCCGGTAGCGTGCTTGACCTCTTGAACGTGCCCGAACTCAACCACCGTCCGCAATGCCAAGGCGGACTCTTGGCCCAGGAAGCCGGAGACATGCTCCGCGCTTTCTTCGCCGGCCGCCGCTGACCGAGACGCCGACTCCTCCAGCAGTCGTCTACCTTTGTCTGCGTCTTGCCGCTGGAGAGGTGGCAGAGCGGTTGAATGCGCCGGTCTCGAAAACCGGTTCGGGGTTTCACTCCGACGGGGGTTCGAATCCCCCCCTCTCCGTTTTTTGTGAGGATGGATGGCGGGAGCTGCACCTGGGCTTGGTATCTCGATCGTCGGCGTGACGGGCCGAGTCGATGATGCGGACCTACAGCCGAGCAGGCCGGGCGGTCAAGGACAAGTCACCTCGAGCGCCTGGTCGGATCGCGGGCGCGCGTGACGATCACCTCCCGCAAGAAGTACGGGTACAAGCCTCAGCGGTTGCGGGCCACCGACAAATCTCCAGCCCAAATGCCGGCTGGACAGCGGGCCGAGTCGGGGCCTGCAGACTGGCGGCTTTAGCGACGTAGATCCCAGATCGGGGACTACGCGCGCCTGCAACTTCCATACCACATGTGTCCAGGGGCATCAAGGTCACAGGAGTTTTGACGATACCTCGGAATACAAACCACGCTAATTGCGTAATTCGCCAGGGAGGCGCCCATGTTCGTCCAAGGAGGACAAGCGCCAAACGGGCCTAGGGATACACGAAAGAGGTTCCGTTCATGCGCAGGTCCAAGAAGTTTCTTCTACCGGTGCTCGCAGTAGCGGCTCTTGCCGCTGTTGGCGCCGCTTCAACCAACGCGATCGGTGAGTCCGGTACGTCGGCGGACCCGAGCTTGGGTTACGTCTCGATCGCCGACAGCGGTGCAACGCTGAGCGACGTCGCGTACACGACAACCGACAACGACAGCCTCACAGCTGTGACGCTGACCTTCTCTACGGCGCTCGCAGCCAACGACACCGTGAGCATTGCCACCAACGGTGGCACAACCTCGGGCGGTCTCGACGGTACGTGCACGGGGAACACCGGTTTCACGGTCTACACCTGCACCTTCGCCACTGACCCGGCCGTCGACACTGTGACCAGCCTCGGCGTCACGGTCGCTCCGCAGTAACCCACGGAACTCCGCGGGAATCAAAATCGGGATGAGCAGCGCCGAGGTCAACTCGGCGCTGCTTCGTTAACGCCCTCGGCCGAGCTGACGTCCGAGGCACTCGCGACGATGTGCGATTGATCGTCCCGAGCTCAAGGTGACCTGCCATCGTAAAAAACAGCCGTTTGCGTGTCGCGGTTGTGACCGGTTTGCTGGGAGCCCTCGCGGGATTGACGTGGTTCTACCTCGCCCCTGCGGAAATCGGCGGCCATACGGCCTACATCATCACGCACGGCATCAGCATGGAGCCGCTGTTTCACACCGGCGACCTAGCGATCGTACGCGCGGCCGCCACGTACAAGATTGGCCAGATCGTCGCATATCACAGCTCGCTCCTGCACGAGGTGGTGCTGCACCGGATCGTGGCGATCCATGCCGGCAGGTACACCTTCAAGGGCGACAACAACCATTTCTTGGACCCTGTGCACCCGACGCGCTCAGAGCTCGTTGGAAAACTCTGGATTCACCTCCCCCACGCCGGTCTCGTGGTGGAGCGGCTCCGGACCCCGGTTGGCGCGGCGATTCTCGCCGGAGCCATCGGCTTGGTGCTGATCGCCTTGGAGAAGGACCAGGTAACCAATCGTCGCGCGCGCAAGCGGGCGGTCGGTGTGTCGGGGGAGACGCGCACGGTGAAACCCATAGATTCTGAGGGCTCACGGGCTGCCAACCTGCGTGACGGGCTGGTCGTTAGCAGTCTGGCGGTGGTGGTGTTCTTGGCCCTGTGCCTGTTCGCGTTCGAGCGTCCTTCCAGAGTGACGGGTACGCGCGCGGTTCCTTACACGCAAAAGGCGGTCTTCACATATTCGGCCGCCGTTCGGCGCAACACGGTTTATCCGAGCGGGCACGTGAGCACCGGGGATCCGATCTTCCTGCGTTTCGTGCGTCGCCTGGACGTCAAGCTTCACTACCACCTGCTCACAACGGGCACCGCCGACGTCACCGGCACCAGCAACATGGCGCTTCGACTATCTGACTCCACGGGGTGGAGTCAGACCATCCACTTGTCCGGACGACGTTCCTTCGTTGGACGTCAGTTCAACTCGACCGCCGTCATCGATCTCAACTCCGTGCAGACGCTGATCAATCACGTCGCGGCTCTCACCGGCGTCCCGAGCAGTGACGCTACGGTCGCCGTAGTCGCGCACGTGCACCTTTCCGGCGACCTGGCAGGCGCTCCGGCGCGCACGACCTTCAGTCCGACCGCGAGCTTCCAGCTCTCGGCTGCGCAGCTGCTGCCGGCGGCTACGTCCGGCGCCGGCGTGAACACCGCTCAGGGAGTGGTTGCCACTCAGCTTTCGAAGGTGACCGTGTCTTCGCAACGCGCAAACCCAATCCGCCTGTTGGGCCATTCATTATCCGTGAGCCTGATCCGGCTAGTTGCCCTCGGCGCGCTCGCGCTGAGCACGCTCGTGGCGCTCGTGCTCTTGGTGGTGCTGGTCCGGTTGAAGCGTTTGGCCGAATGCGAGCAGATCGAGGCCCAGTACCGCCACCTGATCGTCCCACTCGGCGGTGGCGCCCAGTTCGTGGGCCAGGAGCCGGTCGATTTGATCAGTATGGAAGCACTCGTGAAGATCGCTCAGCACAGCGGACAGTTGATCCTCCACAGCCAGGGCGGCGGAGCTGACAGCTACTTGGTCCACGACGGTGACGCGGTCTACCGGTATCGGGTCGGGGGCTCGCGGAGCCACGGCGGCGACGGCACACCAGAGCCGTCCTCCGGAGCACCGTCCGCAACCGGAACGTCTTCGGACCTGCCGGAAGCCGTGGTCGTCGCCCACGACGCTGACGATGACGAGATCGCCGACGACGAGGATCAGGCGAGCGGCAACGCCCGCCACGACTTCGAGGCAATGGAGGTGGGCGCAGCTAGCGGCATCTGGAGCCAGCGAAGCGAAGCCACGCTCCCCGCCGTCGCCTCCGCGCCCGTGTCCGCNNGCACCACCCGCACCACCCGCACCCACCCCAGATGTTGCCGACACCCCACCCGAGGGTCACGACTATGGCCTCTACTCAGTCAGGCGCGTGAGCGCGGTTAGCCGCGCCGAACTCAGCCAGCGCGTCAGCACGAACGGCACGAACGGCACGNNAACGGCACGAACGGCACGAACGGTGACTTCCCGGACGCGATGGCATCGGCCGGCGCGTCGCTTGCGGTAGCGACGTCCATCCTGCGGCGGGCGATCGTCGCGAGGCCCTACGCGGCGACTCTCGACGCGGCCGGCGGAACCGGTCCCTACCGCTGGGCGATCACGTCGGGCACGCTGCCCGCGGGGCTGACACTGGACGCCAACACCGGAGTCATCTCAGGCACTCCGACGAACAGCGGAACCACGTTCTTCATGGCCAGCGTTACCGACCGTGGGGCGCAGACACAAACCGCTGCGGCGCGACTCTCGATCCAGGTAGCCGTCGCGCCGCCAAGGACAAAGATCAAGCATTTCAAGGTCAACCTCAAGAAGCGGGCCGTGACATTCAGGTTCAAGGCCCAGGGCGAGGTGACCGGGTTCGAGTGCGCGCTCGTGAGGGCGCCGACGAAGAAACGTGCCAAGACCCCAGCCCCGAGCTTTGAGGCATGCGAAGGTCCCAAGACCTACAGACACCTCGCGCTGGGGCGCTACATCTTCTACGTACGCGCGGTCGGCCCTGGCGGTCCGGACCCCAAGCCGGCCAAGCACAAGTTCCGCATCAGCTGAGCGGCGCCGCGGCGGCCCGCCGATAGCGCTCGATCGTCCGTAGTCGCTCAGTGGCGTGGTCGACAACCGGCGCGGGATAGTCGCTGCCGATCACACAGCCGATCTGCCGCTGAAGCTCGAGCGGCATCGCCCACGGCTCGGCGAGATACTCGGTTGGCACGTTGCGAAGCTCAGGCACGTAGCGGCGAACGTAGCGCCCTTCCCGATCGAAACGCTGCTGTTGACGTGACGGATTGAAGAGTCGTCGCGTGAGCGGCTGCGGGTCAACGCCGACCGAGGCGATCCACTGCCAGTTGCCGTTGTTACTCGCCTGATCCCCGTCGATCAGCATCTGCATGAAGAAGCGCTCGCCGCGCCGCCAATCGATCCCGAGGTCCTTGGTGAGGAACGATCCGACAACCAGCCGCGCGCGGTTGTGCATCCAGCCCTCGTCACTCAACTGGCGCATCGCCGCGTCTACGAGTGGATAACCGGTGCGTCCGTCGCACCAGGCACGGAACAGTTGCGGATCGTCGTCCCAGCAGATCGTGCCGCGGTAGCGCTGTTGATGCTCGCCCCTGGAGTTGCCCGGGAAGCTGCGCAGCACCTGCGCATAGAAGTCACGCCAGCAGAGTTGGCGCTGCAAGGCCTTGCCGCCGTCACTGTCGGGCAGCGCGGCCTCAAGCGCGCGCGGCGAGATGCAACCGAAGTGCAGATAAGGTGAGAGCCGCGAGGCTCGCTCCTCACCGAGCTCGTCGCGGCCGGCGTCGTAGCCCTCGACGAGCGTTTCAAGAAACCTCTTGGCCACGAGTGCGGCGGCTTGGATGCCGCCGCGCGCAGGTGCACGGACCTCCTGTCGCAACCCGAGCTCTGACAGTGTCGGCAGCGCGCCGCAGCCGAGATCATCGGGAAGCGGCGCCATCGCTGTCGGTGCACCGACCACCGCGCGGCGCGGAGCCTGCAGCCATTTGCGGTAGAAGGGCGTGAAGACGGTGTAGGGGTCGCCGTTCGCGGTGCGGATCGCGGCGAGATCGTCGGCGACGAAGTGGCCGGGGTGGCCGCGCAGCTCGATACCGGCCCGCGTGAGCTCGGATCGAGTCTTCTGATCGCGAGCGCGCGCGAACGGACCGGCGTCGACGGATGCGTGCACCGTGTCGGCCCCGACTACTCGTGCCAGCGCGATGAGCTCCCCAGCGGGATCGCCGTGACGGACCACGAGACCCGCGCCGATCGCCCGCAGCGCCGCGTCAAGCTCGGCCAGCGACTCGAGCATGAACTGAGTCCGAGCGCCGGAGCTGTGACGCCCGTGCAGCAGGCGGTCGTCGAGGCAGAAGACCGGCACCACCAGCTCGGCGTGAGCCAGAGCGGCTTGCAGTGCCTGCTGATCCTCGACGCGGAGGTCGCGCCGGAACCAGACGAGCGCCGCGCTCACAGTTCGCGATTGACCGCGGCGCGCCGGTAGGCGAAGACGTTGTCCAGGTCACGCTGGACGAACAGCACATGTGCGACCTCACCGAGCGCTCCGAACGGCAGCGAGTACCGCACGCGGTCACGCACGAGCGTTGAGCTGCCTCCGAGGTCGACGAACTCGTGCGTGTGATGCCAGAGGCCGTAAGGACCCTTGACCTGGCGATCCACGAACGAGCTGTTCTCGACCCAGGACTCGATCTCGGAGACCCACTTCATCGGTGTTCCGTGGACAGAGAGCTTGTACTCGATCCTGATGCCTGCCTGCATCTCGATTGGGCCGGGCGTGACGACCTTGAAGCTGAGCCATGAGGGCGTGATGCGTTCGAGGTTTCGCGCCTCAGAGAAGAACGCGAAGACCGCATCCAGCGGGCGCTCGATCAGCTGTTCCCGTTCAAGTACATGGACCTTGGCGTCGGTCTTGGCCACTAGGACTCACCGCTTTCTCTACGTTCTGTAGCAATATCCGTTACAGACTGTAGCGTGTAGGCCGTGGCGGCAGAATCCGAACTCGAACTCAGCACCGCCCAACTGGCGCGACAGACCGGCGTCTCGGCGGGCACGCTGCGGGCGTGGGAAGCGCGTTACGGCTTCCCCCAGCCGATCCGCGTCGGCGGTGGACATCACCGCTACGGCGGCCAGGATGTCGGCGCTGTAAGCGAGGTTGTACGTCTGCGGCGCGAGGGTCTGTCGATGACCGCCGCGATTCTGCGCGCTCGCGCGGCGCAGAGCGCCCGCGAGACCTCGATCTACGCCGCCCTGCGTCGGCGCCGGCCAGACCTGCAGGCGTTCGTCAGCTCGAAGCGATCACTGCTTGAGCTGACCCGGGCGATCGAGGACGCGCAATGTGCCCACGCCGGCACCGGGGTGCTGATCGGGAGCTTCCAGCTCGAGCGCCACTACCGGCACAGCGAGCGTCGCTGGCAGTCGTTCTCGCGCACGCTCGCGCTGACGGTTGCGCTCGCCGACTTCGCGGAACTGCGCGTGCCCGAGGGCGGCGTTGCTGAGGTTCCGGTCGGGCGCGACCACCAGCTCAGCCGAGAGTGGACGCTGATCGTGAACTCACGCAGCGCCAAGGCCTGTCTCGCCGCCTGGGAGCTACCCGAAGCGAGCGAGCTGCCCGATCCCCTGCGCCGCTTCGAAGCTGTCTGGTCGTTCGACCCTCTGGTCGTGCACGATGCGACGCTCGCCGCCGCCGGACTGCTGCAGACGCTCGCGCCCGAGCTCGGCCGCAAGCTGTCGCGAGACTTCGCAGAGCCGCCAGCGGCGAGCCCGCCCGAACTGCGGTTCGCCGCCGACCTGGCGGCGCGCACGTTTGGCTATATGGCCGCAAAGCTTGACGCCGCCACCGCATCAGCGGTCCAGTAGAGCAGCGTCCAGCAGGACGCCTCGGCTTACGCCGTTTGGCCCAGCGAGGCAGCGAGCACTCGCAGCGCCGGTGCGGCCGCGACCAGGCGCTTCGCGTCGGCAGGCGCGAGCCCGGCGAGTACACGGTCGAGCGCTTCGCCCCAAGCCGCCTCGTGGTCTTCGCGGTTGGTGAGCGCCTGGGCGGTCGGATACAGGCGCGCGACGCGGCCGTCGTGTTCGTCGCGCCGCCGCTCAATCAGCCCGCGCTCGATCAGCGACCTGACCGTCGTTGAGACGTTCGTTGATTGCAGGCGCAGTGCCTGTGCGACCTGGTTGACGCTCAGGGCGGGACGCCGGACCAGTAGGCGCATGACCTCGAGCTCGCTGCCCGGCAGCAGCGTCGCGGGGTCGCGCTCGGCCCCGATCGTGCGCGGCGCCAGCCAGGCGAGGTCCAAGATCACGACCGCCAGATCCTTTGTGGCGGCGTCACTCATGAGCGTATGGTACCTTTTGGCTCATAGCTATATATCCATAGGTATCCTAGCCAGGCGGGTTCACGTGACGTCTACACAGATGCAGGGCATTCCCGGGTTTGCCGGAGAGCTGATCGGACCAGACCAAGCGGGCTATGACGACGCACGGGCAGTCTGGAACGTGATGCACGACCGCCGTCCGGCTCTGATCGCTCGCTGCGCCTGCGCCGACGACGTCTCCCGCGCGATCCATCATGCAAACCGGTACGGACTCACGATCGCGGTGCGCGGCGGCGGGCATTCACTACCGGGCTACTCCACCGTCGACGGTGGCCTCGTGATCGACCTGCGAGAGCTGAATCAAGTCTTGGTCGATCCGGTTGCTCGCACGGTGCGGGTCGGCGGTGGCGCGCTGCTCGGGGACGTCGATCGGGCCGTTCAGGCGCACGGCCTGGTCGTTCCCGCTGGAGTCGTATCGCACACCGGCGCCGGCGGCCTGACCCTGGGCGGCGGCGTCGGGCGGATGATGCGCCACTTCGGCCTCACGATCGACTCGCTGCTGCGCGCCGAGGTCGTGCTGGCGGACGGCCGCACCGTGCATACCGACGAGCGCGAACTCCCTGATCTCTTCTGGGGCCTGCGCGGCGGCGGCGGGAACTTCGGCGTGGTCACCGAATTTGAGTTCCGTGCCTACCCGCTGGGCGACCTGCTGGTACTCGCCACGTTCGATCCGCTGGAACGCATCCATGAGGTCCTGGGTCGGGGCGAGGCGGCGATGGCTGCAGCCGACGCCCCTGACGAGCTGCTCTGGACGAGCTTCGTTCGCAAGGGCCCGGCGCTGGCGCCGTGGCTGCCCGAGCGATACATCGGTGCTGCCGGCGTGATGTCACTGATCGAGTGGTCCGGCGATCTCCGCGAGGGGCGCGAAGTCCTTAACCGCATCCAGGACGAGCTGGCGCCGACCGCCAGCTCACTCGACCGCATTCCCTACCTCGCGATCCAGCAGGTCACGGATCAGCTGCTGGCCCCGGGCACGCTTCATGCATACGTGAAAGCCGGTTTCACCGGGGCGCTGACCGCGGAGCTGATCGACGCCATCGCCGCACAGGGCGCGAATGTCGGCTCCCCACTATCTGTGATCGAGGTGCTGGCGATGGGCGGAGCGATCGGCAAGGTCGCGAACGACGCCACCGCGTTCCCGCACCGCTCGGCTCGCTGGCTGATCAACGTGCCCGGGCAGTGGAGTGACGCCGCCGACTCTGAAGCGGAGAAGCGCTGGGTTCGCGAGACGTTCGCCGCGCTCGAGCCGCATCTGACCGGTGGCGCTTACTCCAACTTTATGGAGGGTGACGAGCAGCAGGCCGCTGACCTCGCCTACGGCAGCACGCTCACGCGCCTGCGCGCGGTGAAGCGCAGATACGACCCGCAGAACACGTTTCGCCTTAACCAGAACATCGTCCCGTGATTTGTCCTACTCGTTGCCGCCATTTGTTGCGGAGACCCCACGCGTAGCGCTGGGCCAAGCGGGCGAACGGCCGGGGGCGCGGCCTGGGTCGGACGCTGATGTGATGGGGCCGATGGCCTCGACGCGGTTGCGGCCGAGCTGTTTGGCCTTGTAGAGCGCGTCGTCGGCTTCTTTCACGACTTCAACCACCGACCTCGTCTCATCGGGGCCGAGCAGTGCCACCCCGGCGCTGACCGTCACCACACCAAGGCTGTTGGCGGAGTGCCCGATATTCAGAAGCTGGACGCTGGCCCGCATCCGTTGGATGGCACCGATCCCCATGGCTAGCGTCTGCTCGGGTAGAACGCAGAGGAACTCTTCGCCACCGTAGCGGTACAGCGTGTCACCGGCCCTCGCCTGTCGATCCAGCTCACCGCTGACGGCGCACAGGACCGCGTCACCAGCTTGATGTCCATAGCTGTCGTTGTAGGACTTGAAGTGGTCGATGTCCAAGACAGCCAAACAGAAGCGCTGCCCGTAGCGGACGACGCGATCGTCGAGCAGCGCCAAGTCTTCCTGGAGGACCCTGCGGTTCCACAGCCCAGTGAGCGGGTCCCGGCGGGCCAGCTTGGAGAGTTCTTCGTTGAGGCCCTCCATTTGCGTACGCTGGCAGGCAAGCTGACGATGCAGCGACGAGATGCGGGCGGCGGCGATCAGGCGCGCTTCGAGCGCTTGACGGCTCAGCGGCTTGAGTAGGTAGTCGTCGGCCCCGGCGCTCATCCCAGCCACGATCTGAGCGTGACCATCGTGGCTAGTGACGAGGATCAGGTAGACGTGACCGCCGTCAGGCTCGGCGCGAATCTTCTCGCAGAGTTGTAGCCCGGTTTGCCCGGGCATCATCCAGTCCGTGATGACGACATCGGGCTGGCCACGGCGGTACGCGCCCCAGGCGTCGTTGCCATCGATCGCGGTGTCGCAATCATGGCCGAGGCTTTCGACCGTCTTGCGTGCGATCAGCCGGGAGGTCGGGTCGTCGTCGGCGACAAGGATTTTCATGACTTGCGGGTTCGTAGGTTCAGAGCCAAGCGGACGCGGCCCAGTTCGGATTGCACCGCGTCGAGCTGGTCCTGGCCCTCCGCCAGACACCCGCTGAGGCCGTCTGCTTCGAGCGTCGCGCAAAGGCCGGCCAACACGCTGGCGCCGACGTTGGCGCTGGCCCCGGTCATCGCATGGGCAGAGCGGATGAGCTCGGCGTCGTCGCCACCGGCAAAGGCCAAGCGCATGGCCGACAGACGGACGTCCGCGTCAGCCAGGAACAGCGTGCTCAGCTGGGCCATGAGATCCTCACCGGCCGCGTTCCCCAACCGCTCCAGGCGTGTCACGACCTGCGCATCAAGCGCGGGAGTATCGGGGCCGGTGGGCTCGGCACCATTCGGGCTGCTGGGACGATCGATCTGCAATAGGTCCGCCGCGTCGCCCGCGGCGGCTGCCGGCGTTCCGCCGACCCGCGCCATGGCAGCGCCGTTACCGCGATCCGGCCGCTGCGGAATCCAACGGGCCAAGACGGCAGCCAGGCCCGCCATGCTGATCGGCTTGGGCAGATAGTCATCCATGCCGATAGCGATACAGCGCTCCCTGTCAGCCGTCATCGCGGTCGCAGTCACGGCGATGACGCAAAGATGACGGTCCGCGCCTTCCGTCTCGCGCAACTTCTTGGTCGCTTCATAACCATCCATCACGGGCATCTGGCAGTCCATGAAGACGGCGTCGTAGCGCTCGAGGCGAATAGCCTCCAGGGCCTCAACACCGTTTGTTGCGACATCCGCGCGGTAACCGAGGCTCGCCAACATCGTCGTCAGGACCCTCTGGTTGATCACATGGTCCTCAACAACGAGCATCCTGCCATTGACCAACCCTGGGGACGCGACGTGACGATCGCTCTTGTGGACGACTGCACCCTTCGCGCTGAGCGCAACGTCCAAGGCACCGCGCAGGCGACCCGCGAAGATCGGCTTGGTCAGGTAGGCCACAACCCCGGCCTGCTGTGTCTTCTCCGCCTCGCCGCGCTTTGCAGAACTTGTCAGCACGACCATCGGTGTATGGGCCAGCTTCGGGTCAGCGCAGACCGCGCGGGCCAAGCCATAGCCGTCGACTCCCGGCATGTTCAGATCCAGGAGAAGCACGTCGAACGGGCGGTTCTCGTCCACCGCAGCTCTCAGCAGCGCGAGCGCCGCCTCGGCACCATCGGTCGTGACCGAGGAACATCCCCAGACGGCAACCATCTCCTCAAGCACATGCCTATTGGTGAGATTGTCATCAACGATCAGGGCGTGCACGCCGACCAAGTCGGCGACTTCGGGCGTGCTCGGCGCGGCGACGGCGGGGGCATATGGGATCAGAACCGTGAAGGTACTGCCGACACCCAGTTCGCTGACCACGGTCAGCTTCCCGCCCATCAGCTCCACCAGCTGTCGCGAGATCGCCAAGCCAAGCCCGGTCCCGCCGTAGCGACGCGACGTAGAGCTGTCGGCCTGGCTGAACGCTTCGAAGAGATGCTCGAGCGTTTCGCCAGTCATCCCGATGCCGGTGTCGTGAACCGCGAGCTCCACCATCACGGTGTCGCCGGGCCTTTGCTCGACCATGCTCGCGGTCAAGTTCACCTCCCCCGCGGAGGTGAACTTGACCGCGTTACCCAGCAGGTTCACGAGCACTTGGCGCAGGCGCCCGGGGTCTCCGTTGACAGCTACGGGTAACGTCGGGTCAATCCTGCAGGTAAGTTCCAATCCGGCCTCTTCCGCACTCGCTGCCAACAGCAATGCGGACTGCTCGATCACAGATCTCAAGTCGAACGCCACGCACTCAACATCGAGCTTGCCGGCCTCTATCTTTGAAAAATCCAGGACATCGTCTATCACCGTCAGCAAGGCAGCGGCCGACGCACAAACCGTGTCGGCGTAGTCTCGCTGCGTCACGTCCAGGTCGGTATTGAGCAGCAGGTTGCTCATCCCGATGACGCCGTTCATCGGCGTACGAATCTCATGGCTCATGTTCGCCAGGAACTCGCTCTTCAGCTGCGAAGCCTTCATCGCCTCGTCGCGAGCCCGCGCCATCTCCTCATGAATCGCGACCCGGTCACTGATGTCGTGAACGAACGCACTGAAGCCGTCGTTGTTCTCATTCGCCCAAGAACTCGCCTCGACGGGCAGCTCGTGCCCGTCACGGTGCAGCGCCACGGTTTCGCTGCGCGTGCCGATGAAATCCGAGCCTCCCCCGGAGCGAAATCTCTTCAGGTCGGCCAGGTGTCCTTTCAGACGTACCGCGGGCACAACGGTGTCGCTCAGCTTCCGGCCAAGTGCCTCTTGCTGGCTCCATCCGTACAACTTCTCGGCCTGCGCGTTCCAGGCGGTGATGATCCCGGAGCGATCGGTGGCGAAGTACGCCTCGTGGGTTGACTCCAGCAAGCGAGCCAGCGCCTGGTCTTGGCTCTTGATCTGGCGTGCGGAATCACGCTGGCGGCGGTCCGACCGCGCAACGCTGCGGACCGTGCCCAGCAACATCAGCACCAGCACGGCGCTGATTGCGAGCACCAGATCGCGTAGTCGAACAAGCCCGGACAAGGCCGTGCTCTTGTTCACGGAGGCAATCACCGCCCAGCCCGTGCCGGCGACCGGCGCATAAGCCGACAGCTGCTCCTTGCCGCGGCGCCCGTCCGCGAGTACCGGCGAATAGTCGAGCAGGCCACTGCTTCCAGCAAGGGCGGCCCGCACCCTAGGGTCTCGCGCCATTGAGACCAAACCGCCACCGCTGGAGGTCGTCAATGAAGTCCCCGCCCTGTCGGTGACGGTCAGCGCAATGCCCTGAGCTCGACCGACGGCGGCGGCGAACGAGCGGATCGATTGCAGGCCGTAGTTGATGCCCAGGACCCCGATCGGCCGGCCATTTTCCCCGCGGATGTAGTCGGTGACCGTTACCGCCAGTGCGTGGCTGGCCTCGTGTGTCTCAATCGCATTTGACACATAAGGGCGGCCGGACATGACCAGCCCTTTGAACCAGTTCCGGTAGGCAAAGTTGGTGCCGTAAACACTTGGCTCTGGCGGATAGGTGTCGAGCGACGTCCCGTGAATGTCTGTCACAAACGACGCCGAGATCCCCGGTCGGGCCTGCGCAAGACTCGCCAGGCTCGACTGAACGGCCGGCCCCGCGCCTGTACCGGCTTGCATTCCTGCGATCAGCGACGGGCGGGTCGCGTAACTACTCACCAGCTCGACCAGACCGCTGGTCTGCTGGCCGATCACGACGGCGCTGACCGCGACAGTCGCCTGTACCCGCCTGTTGACAGACGTCCGTACCTGATTTGAGGCCAACATGATGCTGCTTACAGCCAGCAAGCAAATGGCCCCCAGCGCGACCACAGTCAGGACGAACAAACCGCGTTTTGGCGACTTGAGCGTGCGCCTCATCAGAGTGGACTCGCCCCGCGGGCGGAGACTGCGCGCTTGGGCGCTGGTTCTCCGATCTCGCCGTCCTCGAGCAGCCCCGGGAGAATGCTGAGGAAGGCCGAGAGGATCTCCGGGTCGAAGTGCTTGCCGGGTTGGCTGGTCATCTCTAGGACCGCGGCCTCAGCGGTCCATGCGGGCTTGTACGGCCGCATGTGAGTAAGCGCGTCAAACACGTCTGCGACAGCGACGATCCGGCCTGCGATCGGGATCTCGTCGCCGGCGAGGCCAGCGGGGTAGCCGCTGCCGTCCCATTTNNGATCTGCTCGGCCATCTCCAGCAGCGGGTTGCCGCCTCCCGCCAGCAGCGTCCCGCCGACGGTGGTGTGAGCCTTCATCTGCTCAAACTCGTCCCGGGTCAGCCCGCCAGGCTTGCCGAGAACACTGTCCGGAACCGCGATCTTCCCGAGGTCGTGCAGTGGTGCGGCGAGCCGCAGCAGCTCGACCTCGCGGCTGGGCAACCCGATCGCCGTGGCGATCGCGACCGACAACTCCCCGACACGCCGTGTGTGCTGGCCGGTGTCATCGTCACGGAATTCCCCGGCCGCCGCGAGCCGATCGAGNNCGCTACGCCGAACCGCGGTCACATCCTCAATCTGCACGAAGAGCTGGACGACCTGTTGCTCGTCGTCGCGGATCGACGTGATCGCGACGTTCGTCTCCAGAACGCTGCCGTCGCGCAGCATGTAGCGCTTCTCATAGCGCACCGTCGGAGTGACTCCGCTGAGCACCTCCTCCGCCACNNGGCGGCGATGATGCTGCCGATCGGGGCCTCGTCGAATGCGGCCCGGTCGCGCTGCGACTCGCGACGGAGAGCCTCCGCGCGTGCGTAATCACGTGCGCGCGCCTCAACCCGCTCGGAGGTATCACGGACGCAGGCAATCGTGATGGTTCGGTCAGCGATCTGTACATCGCTGACCTCGGCCTCACCCGGGAAACGCGAGCCGTCTTTGCGACGGCATTGAACATCGACACGCTCCCCGGCAGCGTTCGCCAAGTGATGCAGATCCAAACCCGGAGCCGCTACCCCAGA
>PLES01000167.1 GCA_003137075.1 Solirubrobacterales bacterium | reverse complement strand
TGCTAAGGTGATGACACCAAGTGACATCCCCCCACTACTGGAGTCCCCCATGCGCGTATTTGTCACCGGCGCCTCAGGCCACATCGCCTCAGCCGTCATCCCAGAACTGATCAACAACGGACACGAAGTGGTCGGCCTGGCCCGCTCCGACGCCTCGCTCGCGGCGGTCGCCGCGCTCGGCGCCGAACCGCTCCGCGGCGACCTCGACGATCTCGACGGTCTCAAGGCCGCGGCCGCCGCGTCCGACGGCGTGATCCACCTCGCCTTCAAGCACGAGGCGATGCGGACAGGCGATTTCATGGGCGCGATCGACTGCGACCTCGCGGCGATCAAGGCGATCGGCGAGACCTTGATCGGCACCGACAAGCCCTTCATTACGACCGGCGGCACGCTGATGCTCGCGATGGCTGGAATCACCGGCCGTCCGGGCACCGAGGACGACCAGTCAGAAGGCGGACCCAGGATCGACGCGGCCAACTACACGATCGGTCTTGCCCAGCAGGGGGTGCGCTCCTCGGTGATCAGGCTCGCACCGATGGTGCACAGCGACCTTGACCACCACGGCTTCACGCACGCCCTGATCGAGTTTGCGCGTGAGAACGGGGCGGCGGCCTACACCGGTGACGGCTCAAACCGCTGGCCCGCGGCCAACACATACGACATCGGCGTGCTCTACCGCCTAGCGCTGGAGAAGGCACCGGCCGGCTCAACCCTGCACGGCGTCGGCGATACCGGCATCCCGCGCAAGCTGATCGCCGAGACGATCGCGGGCAAGCTCGGTATCGAGACCAAGGCGATCAGCGACGAGGAGGCACCGCAGTACCTCGGCTTCCTAGCCCACTTCGCCGGCTTCGACAACCCAACATCGAACGACAAGACCCGCGCCCTACTGGGCTGGGAGCCGACCCATCCGGGCTGGGTCGAGGACGTCCAGAACGGGCACTACATCCCGTAAGCGCCGCAGGCGTTTAGCGACCGGCGGTGGGCCCGCTCCAGGCGAGTCCACCGCGATCGTTGACTCCGGTCGCGGTGCCGCGGTCAGCGACCGCGGCGCTTGGGCAATGGTCCTTCAAGCTTCCAGGCAGACCCGGGCCGCCCCGGAAGCAGGAGCACGATCGCGAGCCCGACAACCGTGAGCAGCAATCCGAACGCGAGCCCGAGCCGCTCACCGTAGCCCTTGCGATCCGATACCCATGACCCGATCGCAGCCGACAGCAGCCAGGCGAAAAGCAGGTAGAGGCCCTTGGGCCCGATCAGCGCGAAGATCGCCATGGCTCACATTCCAAGGTAGGCACGTTGAACCTCAGGGTCGATACGCAGCTTTTCGGACTCCCCCTGCAGAACCACTCGACCCGTCTCAAGCACGTATCCGCGCTGGGAAACGTCAAGCGCGTAGTTCGCGTTCTGCTCGACCAGCAGGATCGTCATACCTGCTCGGTTGATCTCGCTGATCGTCTCGTAGATGCGCTGCACGAGGATCGGGGCGATCCCCATCGACGGCTCGTCGAGTAGGAGAATCTTCGGCTTCGCCATCAGGGCGCGGCCCATCGCCAGCATCTGCTGTTCGCCGCCAGACATGGTGCCGGCCTTCTGCTTCTCGCGCTCCTTAAGGCGCGGAAACAGCTCAAACACGCGCTCCAGATCGCTGGTCACCTCCGGATCGCGGCGGCGACGATGCGCGCCCAGATCGAGGTTCTCGCGCACGGTCATGCGTGGGAAGCAGTGCCGGCCCTCAGGGGAGAGCGCTATGCCGTGATCGACGATCTCGTGCGCCGGGACCCTCGTGATGTCCTCACCATCGATCATGACAGTGCCGCTGCTGGCGGGGGTGAGACCGGTGATGGCACGCAACGTCGTCGACTTGCCGGCGCCGTTCGAACCGATCAGGGTCACGACCTCACCCTGCTCGACCGTGAGCGAGACCCCGGCGAGCGCCTCAATCGCCCCGTAGTGGACGTGGATGTCTTTGACTTCGAGAAGCGGCATACCGTCAGCCCTGCTTCCCGAGATATGCCTCTATCACGCGCGGATCGGCCCGGACATCTGCGGGAGCACCTTCGACGATCTTCTCGCCGTGATCGAGCACTGTGATCCGTTCCGAGACGCCCATTACGACCTTCATGTCGTGCTCGATCAGCAGGATTGTCAATGCGTGATCGTCACGCACCTTGCGCATGAAGTCGGTCAGCGCGTCTGACTCGTGCGGATTCATGCCCGCCGTGGGCTCGTCAAGCAGCAGCAGCTTCGGATCCGATGCAAGCGCACGCGCGATCTCAACGCGACGCTGATCTCCGTAGGAGAGCTCGGTGGCGTAACGATCGGCAGCGCTGGCAGCGATCCCGACGTAGGCGAGCAGTTCACGAGCCCGTAGCTCGACGTCGCGCTCTTCCTTGCGCACATACGGTGGGCGCAGGATCGAACCCCAGATTCCCGAACGCATGCGCGAGTGGCGGCCGATCATCACGTTCTCAGTCGCCGTCATCGCGCCAAACAGGCGAATGTTCTGAAATGTCCGCGCTACGCCGAGACCGGTGATCACATCCGGACGTGAGCGCGTGACGTTGCGCCCTTCCAGGAAGATTCGGCCCGAGGTCGGCTTGTAGAGCCCCGTGAGCATGTTGAAGAGCGTCGTTTTGCCGGCGCCGTTGGGGCCGATCACCGAGACAATCGAACGCTCCGGGATGTCGAGCGAGACCCCTCCGACGGCGGTCAGACCACCAAACCGCTTCACGACATTCTCGACCCGCATAACCGCCGTGGTCGCCGGCTCGGCCGCCGCAGGTGCGCCGGCACTCATAGCGTCACCGATCCCGATCCCGAGCTCGGCTCTGCGAGCTCCGGATGTTCAGCCGGTGCCTCACCGGTGAGCTCCATCCGTCGTCGTCGCTCGGGCAGGAGCCCCTGAGGCCGCAGCAGCATCACGATCACCAGCAGAAATCCGAATATCCCGATGTTGAGATCCGTGAGGTTGAAGTTCAACCCAAGATCGTGCGGAACGTTGTTGAACACATCGGGGATCAGGTAGTAGTTGATGTAGGTGAGCAGCAACGCTCCCAGCACACAGCCCCAGATAGAACCGAGTCCGCCGACGATCACCATCGACAGGACGAAGATGGAGAACGTGAACTGGAACTGGCTGGCGTTGACCGTCTGATCAAAGTCCGCCAGGAACACACCTGACATGCCGCCGAAGGCAGCGCCGATCGCATACGCCAACAGCTTTGTCTTGACGAGCGGGATCCCCATTGAGACGGCGGCGACCTCG
This sequence comes from Solirubrobacterales bacterium, assembly GCA_003137075.1. Taxonomy (GTDB): domain Bacteria; phylum Actinomycetota; class Thermoleophilia; order Solirubrobacterales; family Solirubrobacteraceae; genus Palsa-465. The sequence goes on along the minus strand of PLES01000167.1, from coordinate 1,867 downwards.
TCCTCACGCAGGGCGATCCAGGCCCGTCCGAGGCGGGAGTCGCGCAGGCGCCGGACGACGAACAGCACGAATAGCGCTATCAACAGGATCAGCCAGTACCACGGCCTCTCACCGAGCAAACCGAAGTGACCAATCACAGGGAAATACGGAAGATCAAGGGGCGAGATTCCGAGATTCCCTGCGGTCAGCGACTCACCGCTCCCGATGTGGATGCCGTTGCCGTTGACCGCCGTGGTGCCGATGATCTCCCCGAACCCGAGTGTGACGATCGCTATGTAGTCACCTCTCAGACGCAGCGTCGGAAGGCCGATGACGATCCCCGCGATGGACGTGATGATCACCGCACAGACGAGGATCAGGATGAAGTTCAGGTGAATTCCGATCGCGCCCGGCGCCGCAGAACTGAGCACGTTGATATGCGAGTTGAAGAAGAACCCAGAGCCGAACCACCCCACGGCATAGGCGCCGAATGCGTAGAACGCGACGTAGCCGAGGTCAAGCAGGCCGGCGAATCCGACCACCACGTTGAGTCCCAATGCCATCACCACGTAGGCGATCGCGATGATCGTCGTGTCCAAGAACGTGCTGGTCTGCGCGAAGAAGAGCGGGAACACGATCAGAATCGCCAACAGCGGCAGCAGCAGTACGCGTGACCACTTGCCGCCAACCAACCTCGGGGCGGGCGGCACGCGCTTCTGCAGCGCTGCTTGCCACTCTTGGATCTGTTTCTTGAGCTCGTTCATCCTGCTTCTCGCGTCTCTTCGCCGAGCAGGCCCCTGGGACGCAGGACCATCACGAGTATCAGATACCCGAAGACAACGGCCTCGGTCCACTGTGGCCCGATGCGGTAGTCGGAGAGTTGTTGGATGCACCCGATGATGAGCCCGCCGAGAACGGCGCCGCGGATGTTGCCGATGCCGCCCATGACCGCCGCGGTAAACGCGACCAGGCCGGCCTCGAAGCCCTGGAAGTACCAGATGTTGGTCTCGTAGAGCGCATAGACCAGGCCCGCTGCGCCGGCGAGCATGCCGCCGACCATAAACGCCAGCGAGATTGAGTGGTCCACGTTGATGCCCATCAGCCGTGCCGCCTCCGGGTCCTGAGCGGTAGCGCGCATCGCCCGCCCGGGAGAGGTCTTGTTGATGAACCAATTGAGCAGGATTACAAGCGGGACCATGACGCCGATGGCAAGGATGGTGCCGCGTTGCACGGTCACGCCGCCGAGGGTGAAGACGCTGGCGCTCTGGTGCAGAAGATCGGGGATGCCGAACTCGGTCCCACCATTCCAAAGCAACCCCACGTTCTGCAGNNGGCCGGTAGGCGACGCGCTCAATCAGGACGTTGAGCGTCCCGCAGACGAACATCGAGATGATCAACGTGGCGGCGAGGCCGAGGATCACCCCAACCGGTCCGGTGGCAGCCGTGAGGCCAAAGGCACCCCACAGCGAGAACGAGGTGAACGAGCCCATCGTGAAGACGTCACCGTGGGCGAAGTTGATCAGCTCAATGATCCCGTATACGAGGGTGTAGCCAATCGCGATCAGGGCCCAGATGGCACCGTTGGACAGGCCCTCGACGAGGTTGAAGCCGAGCAGAGAAAGGTTGTGGTGGACGACCTCATGGCCGTTCACGTAGTTGGTGTAACCGTGTGTGAGGTCGCGGATCCCGTAGTAAGCGGGCAGCGCGATCAGAGCAACGATCAGGCCCCAGGACCCGACATGCTTGCGCAGTAAGTTCAGCGGTCGTTCGGCCCTGGCCCGCAGCGACGCTGATGGTGTGATGGCTGACAAGTGGTGAGCTGGCGAAGAGTAAGGGGCGGGCGCCTGACGGCGCCCGCCCCGAACTACATGACTTGCTTCAGGCTATG
>PLES01000052.1:111295-121674 GCA_003137075.1 Solirubrobacterales bacterium | reverse complement strand
AGGGAGATGTGACCTACAGCGCGATCTCGCTCCGCAAATCTTCCGTCTGCAAGGCCGCGAGCTTCTCCACGAGCGCCACGACCTCCGGGGCGTCGCTCGTCGGTACGTGGACCTGGAAGTGGACGTACAGATCCCCCGGGGCCTGCTCCTTGCGCGCGACGCCCTTGCCCGCGAGGCGGACGACGTGGCCGCTCTGCGTATGGGGAGCCACCTTCAAGGTCACGTGGCCCGTGATGGTCGGGACCTTCACCTTCGAGCCCTGGTAGGCCTCGGCCACCGTCAGCGGTACGTCGAGGTGCAGATCGTCCTCCTCGCGCCGGAACCAGCGGTGGGGCGTNNGCTGCCGTCGGTCGCGCCGGCGGGGATGCGGACGGTGACCGGCGTGGCGCTGCCCTGCGGTCTGAGCTCGAGCGTCGCCCCTCGAACGGCGGAGGCGAAGTCGATCGTGACGCTGCTCTGGTAGTCCGGCCCCGGCTGCGGTCCGCGACGACGCCCGACGCGGCCGCCCAGGAGGTCGCCGAACATGTCGTTCACGTCCNNGCCCACGCCGCCGCCGCCGCGCGACTGTTGCTGCGACCACTGCTGGTAGGCCCGCACCCGATCGGGATCGAACCCCTCGCGAAGCGCCTCCTCCCCGAACTCGTCGTAGAGCTTGCGCTTCTTCGGGTCGCTCAGGACCTCGAAGGCGTGGTTGACCTGCTTGAAGCGGGCTTCCGCGGGCTTGTTGCCCGGGTTCTTGTCGGGGTGAAGCTCCTTCGCGAGCTTGCGGTAAGCCTTCTTGATCTCGTCGTCGGATGCGTTCTTACCGACACCAAGGATCTTGTAGTGATCGGGCCGCTCAGGCATCGGGATGTCTCCTAGAGCCTAGGCCGCGACCAGCACGCGCGCCGGGCGCAGGACCGTCTCACCAAGCCGGTAGCCCTGCTGGTAAACCTCGATCACCGTGCCGGGCGTAGTTCCCTCGACGCGGTTCTGGGCCACGGCCTCGTGGTGCTGAGGGTCGAACTGCTCACCGGTCGGCGAGAACGGCTCGATCCCAGCGCGCCCAAGGGCCGCCAAGACCTCTGCGTGGACGAGCTTGAGGCCGTCGACGATCTGGGCGTCGCCGGCCAGCCCGGCGTCTGCCGCTTGGCTGCTTGCCGAGGCCGCCTGAACGGCGCGCTCGAGATTGTCGATCGCCGGCAACAGCTCCCTCGCGAGCTTGGCGATGCCGCGGTCCTGGGCGAGAGCCGCATCACGGGCTGCACGCTTGCGGTAGTTCTCAAAGTCCGCCTGGGTGCGCTGTGCGATCAGCAGGTACTCGTCCGCGAGCTCTGCCTTGGCGGAGAGCTCCTCGATGTCGGACTGGACCTGCTGCTCGGGGTCAACGCCCTCTGCGGGGCCCTCGCCGGGTTCGGGCACGGGCGCGTTGTGGATCGCCTTGCCGTAGGCCGCAGCGGCGGTGGCACGCTTTGGATCAAAGCCGGCTGGATCTTCAACGCCGTCGTCGGTGGTGCCCTGCGCCGGGAAGTCCTGCTCGGACTCCCCGGCGGCAGCGGCGGACGGCTCCTCGGATGACCAAGGTGTCGTCATCTTCAATTGCCTTCTTCCACGACCTCGGCGTCGACGACGTCGTCGTCCGCGGAGGTGTCCTCATCGGCCGAAGCGCCGTTCTCACTGGACTGAGCGGACTGCTCCTGGGCACGCTGGTAGATCGCTTCAGAGACCTTGTGGAATGAGGCGTTGAGGGCGTCCTTGCTGTTGCGGATCGCCTCTGGGTCCTCACTGGTCAGTGCCTCGCGAACTGTCTTGATCGCAGCCTCGATCTCCTCCTTGGAGTCAGCGTCGACGGCGTCACCAAGCTCCTTGAGCTGACGCTCAGCCTGGTAGGCGGCGTGCTCGGCGTCGTTACGAGCCTCAGCGAGTTCACGCTGGCGCTTGTCGTCGTCGGCATGCGCCTCGGCGTCGGTGACCATCTGCTTGATCTCAGTGTCTGAGAGACCCGAGCCGGAGCGGATCTCAATCTTCTGCTCCTTGCCGGTGCCCAGGTCCTTGGCCGAAACGTTGAGAATGCCGTTGGCGTCGATGTCGAACGCGACCTCGATCTGCGGCACGCCACGGGGTGCCGGCGGGATGCCGGTGAGCTGGAACTTGCCCAGTGACTTGTTGTACTGAGCCATGTCACGCTCGCCCTGCAGGACGTGGATCTCAACGCTTGGCTGATTGTCCTCGGCGGTCGAGAAGACCTCGCCCTTGCGGGTCGGGATCGTCGTGTTGCGCTCGATCAGCTTGGTCATGACGCCACCCTTGGTTTCGATACCGAGGGTCAGTGGCGTGACATCCAGCAGCAACACGTCCTTGACGTCACCGGCCAACACGCCGGCCTGGATCGCGGCGCCGACAGCGACGACCTCGTCCGGGTTGACGCCGCGATGCGGCTCCTTGCCGGTGAGCTCCTTGACCTTGTCCTGGACGGCCGGCATACGGGTCATGCCGCCGACCATCACGACGTGGTCGATGTCCGAGGCGCCCTTGTCCTTGGCGTCCGAAAGCGCCTGACGGACCGGGGCGACCGTACGGTCGATCAGTGCCGCGGTGAGCTCGTTGAGCTTGGCGCGGGAGAGACGGGTGTCGAGGTGCTTCGGGCCGCTCTGATCAGCCGTGATGAACGGCAGGTTGATCTGTGACTCCTGGGTGGTCGAGAGTTCGATCTTGGCCTTTTCAGCGGCCTCATAGAGACGCTGCAGCGCCATCGGATCCTGGGAGAGGTCGATGCCCTGAGACTTCCTGAACTCGCCCACCAGCCAGTCGACGACCGCCTTGTCAAAGTTGTCGCCGCCGAGGTGGTTGTCACCCGCGGTCGACTTGACCTCGAAGACGCCGTCACCGATCTCCAGCACNNTCCTTGGTCGCCTGGCGCTGGTCATCGTTGAAGTACGCCGGGACCGTGATCACGGCGCTGTCAACGGTCTCACCGAGGTAGGCCTCAGCGTCGGCCTTCAGCTTTGCCAACAGCATCGCGCTGATCTCAGGTGGCGAGTACTGCTTGCCATCGGCCTCAACGCGGACGTCGCCGCCGCTGCCGGCGACGATCTTGTAAGGAACGATCTGCTCCTCATCATGCACCTCGGCCTCCTTGCGGCCCATGAAGCGCTTGATCGAGAAGATCGTGTTCTGCGGGTTGGTAACAGCCTGGCGCTTGGCGACAGTGCCGACAAGGCGTTCGCCGCCCTGTGTGAACGCGACGACCGACGGGGTGGTGCGGCCGCCCTCGGCGTTCTCGATCACTGTTGGGTCGCCGCCCTCCAGGACAGCCATACAGCTGTTTGTAGTTCCGAGGTCGATTCCGATTGTCTTGCCCATCGTGACGTTCTACTCCTTCGGGTTCGCAAAAATCTAAGCGGGAGCATAGCAGATTTGACATCGCTCCAGGTGTTGCCGTCGGCGGCAGTCAGCCCTCAAACCACGCGGCGCAGCGGGCGCCCGACTGGACTGTGCGAGCGGCGCGGGGATGATCGGCATGCCAGACTGAGCCGGCATGGAACGCCCTGACGCGCTGCTCTTCGACCTCGACGGGACGATCGTCGACTCACGGATCCCGTACTCGCGTTGCATGAACTACGCCCTCGCCAGGATCGGCCAGCCGGAACGGGCCCCGGAGGACCTCTACCAGTTCCTCGGCCCTCCGATCCACGAGACGTTGATCGATCACCTGCGGGTGCCCGAGGACCTGGTCGATCGCTGTATCCAGCTCTACCGCGAGCGCTATGTGGCGATCGGGATGGACGAGACAGAGGTCTTTGCGGGAGTGCCGGAACTGCTGCGAGAGCTGCATGACCGCGTACCGCTTGCAGTCGCAACCTCAAAGGTGCTGACGCTCGCCGAGCCGCTGCTTGAAAAACTGGGCTTGTTGGCGCTGTTCGAGACAGTCGCAGCCCCGAGCCCGGACACGATCAATGAGAGCAAGGCGGCCACGATCGCGTCCGCACTGGAGGCGCTGGGCGCGCCGGGCAAGCCGGTGATGATCGGAGACCGCTTTTACGACGTGGTCGGTGCCCTGCAGCACAGCATCCCCACGATCGGCGTGCTCTGGGGTGTCGGCACAGAGCAGGAGCTGCGCGAAGCCGGTGCCGCGGCACTGGTCAAGACGCCCGACGAGATTCCGCCGTTGATCGAACTTTGAAGGTGCGCGCCGACGGGCACATGCGTGCCAGCGCACAGGCGTCGCATTGAGGGCGGCGTGCGTCGCAGGTGCGCCGGCCGTGGCGCAGCAGGTTGAGGTGCAGTTCGAGCTCCTGGCCGCGTGGAGTCAGGTCGAGCATCGAATCGTGTAGCTCCTCGAACGGCGCCGCGGGGCGAAAGAGACCGAGCCGCGTGCCGACGCGGGAGACGTGGGTGTCGACCGGGACATCGCGCATGCCGAAGCTGAAGAGCAGCACGCAGGCCGCCGTCTTGCGGCCGACGCCGGGCAGCGAGCAGAGGTACTCCTGGGCCTGCGGCACGGTGCGATCGGCAAGCCATGTGAGGTCCAGGGCAGCCGGCGAGGTCTCGCTGATCGTCGCGAGGATCGCTTTGATCCGCGCCGACTTGACCTTGGAGATGCCGCCGCGGCGGATCGCCAGCTCGACCTCGCCAACCGGAGCGTCGCGGACCTGCTCCCAGGAACCGAAGCGCTCGCGCAGGCCGAAGTAGGCAACGTCTCGGTTGCGGTCGTTGGTCGATTGCGAGAGCACCGTCAGGATCAACTCGGCGAGCGCATCGCCATGCGGGCGGTCGACCGGGATCCCATAGACGAGCCGCAAACGGTCACGGATCGCGTAGACCCGGCGGCGCTCGGGTCCGGCCCACGCTGATTTGGATATCGCCGCGGCGCTCATCACCGGCAATCTTGCCGTGCCTGGCAACGCGCACAAGCGGCGGCGGGTGCCAGCACTCAATCGCAGGCGCCCCAGCGCTCGCAGGCCTCGGAACCGACGAGCATCGCCTGCTTCAAGGCGGCGGCGATCGCAGGTTCGTAGAAGCCGGTGATCTGGAGGCGGGCGATCAGGGTCGCGGTCAGCGCGTCGCCGGCGCCGATCGTCGAAACGACACGGGCCGGAACGCCGGGGACATCGAGCCGGATCTTGCCGCGCAGGATCGCGCCGCGGGGACCGTCGGTGATCACGACGTTGCGGGCGCCGGCTTTGCGGATCGCCATCGCCGCGCGCTCGAGGTCATCCTCGCCGGTCATCAGCCGAGCCTCGTCGGCGTTGGCGCGAACCAGCAGCGCGCCCGGAACGCAGGCGTTGACGCTGGCTGCCGCGTCGGTCCGCGAGCCCCAGCGTCGCAGCCGCAGCTTCGGGTCGAAGATCAGCGGGCGCTCGAGCTTGAGCGCATGCTCGCGGGCGCGCATCGTGACCTGGCGTTCGGCCTCGCCGACGAGCGTGTTAGAGCTGATAAAGAGCGCGCCGCTGCTCTCAACCGCCTGCTCGACGCCGCCCCAGAGCGAGTGCACGACGGTTGAGACCGCCTCGCCGTAGATGCTGTAGCTCGCCTCGCCGCTGTGGTTGACGGTGGTCATCGCAAGTGGCGTCTGGAGGTCCGCGACCAGCTTGAAGTGCTCGAGGCCGACGCCGACGCGCTCCAGCTGGTCACGCAGCCAGCGGCCCCAGGCGTCGTCACCGACGCCGCCGGCCAGAGCGGTGCGGCCACCGGCGCGCGCGGCCATCAAGGCGACGTTCGCGACGACGCCGCCAAAGTGCGGAACGAACATGTCGGCCTCGTCCAGGGACTCGACGTGGCGCTCACAGATCATGTCGACCAACGCCTCACCTAGACAGAGCACGTTCAATGAACCGGTGGGCAGTGAGTCACTCATGAGCGCTGACGTTATCCGCACTGGAGCCAGCGCGCCATGGCGCTCGCCAAGACGGCTCGCGCCGACGCTCGTCGCAGCCGTGCTGGCGCTTCTGTACCTGATCATCCAGCCGGCCGGCGCAGACCTGCCGGCGCAGCTGCTGCGGACCAAGCTATTCGGCGTCGAGGGCTTCGGAATCTGGAGCAACTGGTGGTACGGCGGGCACAACCTGCCCGGCTACAGCGTGCTGTTTCCGGCGCTCGCATGGCTGACGACGCCGCAACTGGTGGCGGCGCTCGCGAGCGTCGGTACGGCGGCGACGTTCGAAGCAATCGTCTATCGCGAGTACGGGGACGATGCCTGGCTCAGCGCCACCTGGCTCGCCGCAGCGACGGTCACTGAGCTGTTGAGCGGCAGGCTGACGTTTGCATTTGGGCTCTGCGGGGCGGCCCTCACTGCGTTGGCGCTTCAGCGTCAACGCGGGCGACTCGCCGTCGCCGCCGTGTTGCTTACCGCCCTGGCGAGCCCGGTAGCAGCGCTGTTCGCCGCACTCGCGGGCGCGACGATCGTGATCACCGGACCGAACCGCCGATCGGGGGTCGCGGTCGTGGCGGCGGCGCTACTGCCGATTGTCGCGCTCGCCTTCGCGTTCCCGGAGAGCGGGTCACAGCCGTTCGCCTTCTCAACGCTCTGGCCGTTGCTGGTGATTGCGGCGGTCCTGCTGATCGCGACGCCACGCGGCAGGCCGACCCTGCGCACCGCCGCAGCGCTCTACGGGTTGGGCTGCCTTGCGGCCTATGTGATCAGCACTCCCGTCGGTGCCAACGCGGCACGCCTGGGCGAGTTGCTGGCCGGACCACTCGCCGCGCTGCTGCTCTGGCGACCGAGCGGTAGCAACTTCCGGCGCTCGAGTCGGCTGATCCTGCTGATGGTCGCCGCGATCCCGCTGACCTATCTCCAGGTCCACGACGCGATCACCGACCTACAACACGGCAGCCAGTCACCTTCGGACAGCGTCGCCTACTACCGGCCCCTGATCCGATTCCTGCGGAAGCAGCCGGGCGCCAGCGCACACGCGTGGCGGGTCGAGGTGCCGTTCACACAGGGCCACTGGGAAGCTGATCGCCTGGCGCCGATCTTCCCGCTTGCCCGCGGGTGGGAACGACAGTTGGATATCGCCGACGACCGGCTCTTCTATGAAGGCGCGTTGGACTCGAAGACTTACGAGCGCTGGCTCCACGAACTGGCGGTGCGGTACGTCGCGGTCGCCGACGCGACGCCCGACTATTCGGCGCGCGCAGAAGTGTCGCTGATCGATCGCGGGCTGCCCTACCTGCGGCTGGTTTCGCGCCTGCCGCATTGGCGGGTCTATGCGGTTAGCGACTCGACCGCGATCGTCTCAGGCGCCGCGCACTTGACAGCGATGGGCGCCGACAACCTCACGCTGGCCGTCGAGCACAGGGGCGTCGCATATGTACGTGTGCGTTGGTCGCCCTACTGGCAGCTGAGCGGCGTACACGGTTGCGTGGCGCCTTGGGGCCTGTTCACGTTGATCAGGGCGCGGTCCAGCGGGACCGCGCGCCTGCAGATCAGCTTCTCACTCGGTCGCCTCGAGGCGCGCTCGGAGCGGTGCAGTTAGCCGCCATCGAGGTGGAATTCACGTGAATTCACACGAACCGAACGCCGTTGTTACTAGGCTGTGACGGTCGATGACGCAGCGCCTGACACTTCCAACATGGCTGCACCTGCCGCGCGGCTGGCGCGATGTGCTGCGCCAACTCGCGCTCTTTGCCGGCGCGTACGCCGGATATGAGATCGTCCGCGGGCTCGTAGGAGTTCACGGCTACAAGCCGTTTGGAGACGCGACCCGGATCATCAGCTTCGAGCGCAGCCTGCACGTCTTCTGGGAGCCGTCGATCGAGAGCTGGGTGATGGGCCATGCCCACTGGCTGCTCGACATCGCCGACTGGACCTATATCAACGCGCACTTCGTGGTGACCATCGGGGCACTCGTCTTCATCTACCTACGGCGCAATGACTCGTTCTACTTCGTGCGCAACATGTTCATGATCGCGATGCTGATCGCGCTCGTCGGCTACAGCGTGTTCCCGACCGCACCGCCGCGGCTGATGCCGGAGTGGGGTTTCACCGACGCGGTTCAGCAGGCGACCCACATGACGATCGAGAACGGCGCCGGCGGGGCGCTGCTGAACGCCTACGCGGCGGTCCCGTCGATGCACGTCTGGGNNAAGTTGATGATCGCGCTGCCGATGTCGCAGCTGGTGCGCCGTCGCTGCTTCCGGATCCTCTGGCGGATCTACCCGGCCTTCATCGCGTTCGTCGTGATCGCCACCGGCAACCATTACTTCACAGACGTCTTCCTGGGCGCGCTCACCGCCGCGATCGCTGCGCTGCTCTCCAAGCAGCTGCTGGCACGGGCACGGCCCGAGCTCTGGACCTTCTCGGGAATCGCCCCGGGCCAGGGCGTCGGCGTCGTTTAGCGTCCTTGCCGCTTTAGGAGCGACTAATCTGTGCGCCGGCCGGCATGACGGAATCGACAACGCCCAAACCGCCGCGACAGCGGCGTCGCAGCCATGATGGCGCCGTACGCCCGACCGCCCAAGAGCTGGCGCGGCAGCGGCTGATCCAGTCACGGCTGACACCGAACACGATCTCGTTGACGGGGTTCTCGCTGAACCTGGCCGCGGCGGGGCTTGTCTTCGGACGGCTTTTCTTCCTCGCCGGGGTCGCCTTCATCGTCGGCTCGATCATGGACACGCTCGACGGTCGCTACAGCCGCATGTCGGGCAAGGGCACCCAGTTCGGCGCGTTCCTGGACTCGACGCTTGACCGCTTGGAGGAGGGCATCGTGCTGACGGCGGTCGGCGCCTACTTCGCCTCCCAGCACAACCAGGTGGCGGTTGCCGCCTGCGTCGCCGCGGTTCTGTTCTCGCTGATGGTCTCCTACACGCGAGCGCGCGCAGAGGCGCTCGGGGTGCAGTGCAAGGTCGGCCTCGCGACACGCCCGGTGCGCGTTGTGATCCTCGCGACCGGGCTGGTCTTTGCCCGCGGCGCCTCACTCGGGCACTTTTACCTGCTGGCACCGGCCGTCTATGTACTTGCCGGGCTCTCGATTCTCACCACGATTCAGCGAATCCTGCACGTGCGCGGTGAGCTGATCGAGCTCGACGGCGGCTCGCGGTAGGCGGCAGGCGCCGATGGTTGGGCGCGAACCTTCGCTCGGACGCGGTGCCAGGAGCCGGATCCTCGAGGCTGCGGCAGAGTTGTTCGCGCAGCAGGGCTTCAACGCCACCCGGATCAACGATCTGCACGGCGCCGCACGCGTATCCAAGCGCACGCTGTATCAGCACTTCGCCTCGAAGGATGAGTTGATCCTGGCGTACCTCTCCGAACAGGAACGCACTGGGCCCGCCGAAGCTGTGCTCACGCGTGAGAGCCTGGCGCCGCGCACGCGGCTGCTCGAACTGTTCAGCTCTCTGGCTGATCCGGCGGCCGTGTTCCCAGAGCCGTTCATCGCCGCCGCGGTCGAGTTCCCCGACCGTGACCATCCGGTTCATCGTGCAGCGACCGAACACGGCCAACGGTTCACGGATCGACTTGCGGCGCTTGCACGCGCGGCCGGGGCGCGCGATCCCGACCGGACCGCCCAGCGCCTGGCGCTGCTCTATGACGGCGGCGCCTGCAGAGCGTTGCTCGAGGATGTGGCCAAGGTCGTGGCCGAGGTCTATCCACTCGCGGCGGCGATCCTGCGCGAGGCGATCGACTGAGCGTCACTGGTAGACCCCTCGTCTACTTTCTAGCGCGGCGGTGCCGAACTACCACCCAACCGGTACCGGTTGGTGTAACTGGGCGCCCGAGGTGGCGTACTATGAGCACCCGCCGGCCTGATGCGCCGGTCGCAAACTTCCAGAAGGGACAACCAGTGAGCACTGAAGCGACTTTGACGAACGGCTCGTCAATCGGTACCGCTCGTTACCAGCATGAAAAGGTACGGGTAGCGATCATTGGCGTCGGCAACTGCGCCAGCTCGTTCGTGCAGGGCGTGCAGTACTACAACGACGCCGACGCGACGCAACCCGTTCCCGGCCTGATGCATGTGGACCTCGGCGGCTATCACGTCCGCGACATCGAATTCTCGGCCGCTTTCGACATCGACTCGGAGAAGGTCGGCAAAGACCTCTCGGAGGCGATCTTCTCGGGCCAGAACAACACGATCAAGCTGGGCGAGGACATCCCCAAGCTGAACGTCCCGGTGCAGCGCGGCATGACCCACGACGGTCTGGGCAAGTACCTCAAGGAGAAGATCACTCCGGCTGAGGGGCCCACGGCTGACATCACCAAGATCCTGATCGACACCAAGACCGACGTTGTCGTGTCCTACCTGCCGGTCGGTTCTGAGCAGGCCACCAAGTGGTACGTCGAACAGATCCTCGCGGCCGGCTGCGGCTTCGTGAACTGCATCCCGGTGTTCATCGCCGGCCAGGACTATTGGAACGACCGCTTCGTCAAGGCCGGGCTGCCGATCGTCGGCGACGACATCAAG